>NZ_JAGPYL010000010.1:0-93462 GCF_018070095.1 Micromonospora sp. U56 | reverse complement strand
CTCGTCGGCATCCTCCACGGCTGCCTCAAAACCCGCACCCCCTACGACGAGGCCACCGCCTGGCACCACCGCGAAGCGCACGACCAAACCGCCGCAGCTTGACCGCTCCGCTCATGGGATGTCTGTCGACAGCTGCGCCCTTGGCGCGTTAGTCCTGCCTCCGAATCAGTAACGTCTCATGATCATCTCATGTGATGCACTGACTACTTGAGACCGCCGATTACCTGTGCTGGTGTCGCCTCTGAGTTCCGCTGGCGGGCCCGGGCGATGTTCCCGCGCACCAGCGAGCTCTGGATTTCGATTGCCTTGTCCCACAGGGCGATCTGACCGCCGATCCGACACGGGTTCAACGCGGCCATCGATCCGGCAACGCAACGGCGCCGCGCGACTAGCCATCTAGACAAATGAGCTGAACTCAACTTAGTATCCTCGACATGGCATCGACCCTTGCCGCGTCCTCGCTGTCGGTCCGCGGCCAACGAGCCCGCGAGCGCCTGCTGCAGGCCGCCGCTGAGGAGCTGATCGACAACCGGGGCTGGCTGGAGATGGCGACGGTTGCTCGCCGGGCGGGGGTGTCCGTGGGCTTGCCGTACCGGTACTTCGGCACTCGCAGCGGTCTGCTCACCACCGTCGTGGAGCTGTTCTACGACCGGCTTGACAACGCGGTGCTGCACGCGTCCTTCCCGGGCCAGAGCTGGTATGAACGCGAGCACGAACGCACCAGCGCCTGGGTGCGGTTCCTGTTCGACGAGCCTCTGGCTCCGATTGTGCTGGGCCCGCTGGCCCGGGACGCAGACGTGGCGGCGGTCGAGGCACAACGGCTTGATGCCGCTATCGAGCGGGGTGCCCGCAATATCGGCCATGGGCAGGCGGAGGGCGATCTTCCATCCGGCCGCGACCCGCGCCTGCTCGCCGCGGCGGTACTCGGCGGCATGAGGACCACGGTTGGCGTTGCGCTTACGTGGCAACCACGGCCTGATCCGGCGCTGATCGCCAATGAACTCTGGACGTTCGTCTGGGGCAGTGTGACCGGGGACCCCTCGCCCACCCCGCCCCCGGCGGGCCTACCGCGATGGATCGCCGCCCTCCCCGAACGACCGCGGAAGGAGCCAGAAAGATGCAACAAGCCGGTGAGACGTTGAGCCAGGACCCGTTGTGCAGCGACTTTGACCGTGCCACAGCGGTCACTCCACGCGGTGATGACGAATCGGTGTTCGATGCCGTCCTGCCCGACGGGTGGCGGGTCGGCGCTGGCATCAACGGCGGTCTGCTCTCCGCCCTCGTCGCCCGGGCCCTGTCCAAGGAACTCGGCAGCGGGTCCGGCCACCGCGACCCGTTCGCCCTGACCGCCTACTTCCTCTCCGCCTGCCACCCCGGTCCGGTGACCGTACGCACCGGGTCGGTGCGATCCGGTCGCCACCTCTCCACCGGTGCGGCGCGGCTGATGCAATCCGGCAAGGACGGCACAGAGGTGGAACGGCTGCGGGTGCTGGCCAGCTACGGCGACCTGGGCGCGCTCACCGACGAGGTGCTCACCACAGCCGCTCCGCCCCGCATGCCCGACCCTGACGACTGCCTCCCGGCCGACCATGCACCGCCCGCATTCCTTGAGCGGGCACCCTTCATCCGGCAGATGGACCTCCGGCTCGACCCGTCCACCGTCGGCTGGGCATTCGGACAGCCCTCGGGCGTTGGAGCACTGCGTGGCTGGCTTCGGATGCCCGATGGTCGCCAGCCCGATCCCCTGCTGCTGATCTTCGCCGCCGACTGCCTGCCACCGACCGCCTTCGAACTCGGGATCTTCGGGTGGATGCCGACGGTAGAGCTCACCGTGCACGTGCGGGCGAGACCCTCGGGCGGATGGTTGCGGGTCAGCCACACCACCCGCAACTTCGCGGGCGGCTTTTTCGAAGAAGACGCTGAGGTCTGGGATGAGTCCGGCCGCCTCGTGGCCCAGTCCCGGCAACTGGCCCGCGCGCCAGAGCGGAGACACGCGTTTCCCGCGCACGTCTGATGCAGGCCGAGCGCCAGGGGCCGCGGCCGACCGACGGGGTCATACGACCATGGTGGCTCATCTGCGACAACCTCGCTGTGGCCCGCCGGATGGCGGAGCACGCCGGCCACCAAGGTCCCGAGAAGGAGGAGTTGCCCGTGGAGTACGAGCAGGAGTATGTCGACCGCGGCGCGGAGCGCCTCGGGCTGCAGACCTATCCCGAGCCGGACACTCCCGGCGTGCCGGCCGTAGTGGTCTGGCCGGCGATGGGCGTGCCGGCGCGCTTCTATCGTCCTTTCGCCATCGAGCTACGAAACGTGGGATTGGCCGTCCACGTGGCCGACCTGCGCGGCACCGGTACCAGCTCACCGCGGCCCAGCCGGGCCTCCCGGTACGGCTACGCTGACCTCGCCGCTGACGTCGGCGCGGTCCAGGCGGTGTTGAAACCTCGGCTCGAGGGCCGGCCCCTACTGCTGCTCGGCCACTCGTTGGGTGCACACGCGTGCCTGCTGCACCTCGCGTCAACCGGCGGCGCTGGCATCGCCGGCATGGTCGTGGCGGCCGCGGGACTGGCGTACTGGCGGACGTATCCCCGTGCCCGCGGGGTGCTCACCCTGACGCAGACGCAGAGCGTCGGGGCCACCGCGGCACTTTTCGGCGTCTGGCCTGGTTGGGGTTTCGGAGGCCGGCAGTCGCGCGGGGTGATCGGCGACTGGTCGTACACCGCCCGGCACGGCCGGTATCCGGCGCTGAACGGCTTCGACCCGGAGCCGGCCCTGGCCCAGTTACGGACCCCGGTGCTCGCCGTCAGCGTCGAGGGCGACCGTTACGCACCCGCAGCGGGCCTCGACTACCTGTGCCGCAAGCTCACGGCCGCACCGGTCAAGCGCATGCACTACACGACGGCCGAGGAGGGTGTCCGGCTCAGCCACTTCAGATGGGTACGGGCCGGTGGCCCCCTCGCCCGCAGGGTCGCCGAATTTGCCAGCGCGATCCACTGATTCTCTTCCCGCATCGGACGAAAGGCGCTCGATGACCTTGCCCTCACGACGTGTAGCCGTCTTCTACCTCGAGGGCACCCTGGTACGCGGCGACGCGTTCGCCCGGTTCACCCGCCAACTGCTGGAGGCGCTGTATCTGCGTCGACTCGCTGACTCGTTACGGACGCAGTGGCCGGTCCTCGTGTACCAGACCCGGATCGCCGATAGCATGCGCCGCCTATCTGGACGGGCCGCCTATCTCGCGCGTTCCCTACCAGTCGGGCCCCACGCTGCCGCACCCGTGGTCAGCGTCGCTCCCGCCGCGAGAGGAGTACCACCATGATCGCCGGATCCCATGACGTCTCGCAGGATCCCGTCGGCGCCTTGCTGGCCGAGACGTTTCCGTACCAGCATGTTCTGCGCGCCGAAATTGCGGCGGACCTTTGCCGCTGTCCAGTTCTGCTGATCGACCCGCCGAACAAGTCGTTCTTCGGCCACGTTGTGGAACTCGCGATTGGTCTGGCCTTGTGCGATCAGAGCCCGTACCTTCGCCTGCTCCACTGCCTCGACCACGACCTTGCGGCCCGATTGCTCAACATGGCCGGCTACCGGCCCACCATTAACGCCACCACGGCATACGACGTCTGGCGCCGTAGCGGCTCAGCGCTGCAGCCAGCGCGCATCTTCACCGTGGCCAGTCGGCTCGCTCACGTCCGTAACTTGCTCAACGACCTCGACCGTCATTGCTCAGACTCCGTAGATGTCGCGCAGCATCTCCTTGAGCAGTACCCGGGCCTCCTCAGCGGTCGTGCCGAGGAGACGTATCACACGAGACGTGTGTTCCGTACCGTCTGGGCCAGCTACTCCAGTGGCTTCCACAGCGCTTTCCGCTCCTACGGGCCGGCGACCGCGCAGCTGTCCCTGCTCGACGGACACCGCCACACCGACTTCCTCCTTGGTACCACCGTGCTGGAAGTGAAGAGCGGTCGACTCGACGAAGACCGCTACCTTGACGAGCTGATCCGTCAGATCCTGACGTACGCCCTGCTTGCCCATCACGATGGTCACCGCGTCACTCATGTCGCCGTCTACGCCGTTCGATATCAGCGGCTGCTGCGATATCGCATCGATGAGCTGGCCAATCAGCTCGCCGGCACGCCCATCGATCTGGCTGCAACCGGCGCTGACTTGGCCGCCGCCATTAGGGCCCGGCCACGTCGAAGGCCAGCCGCCTGACCGCGAAGAGCGATCCGGGTGCACCGCAATCGGCCGCTCGGCCCATTGGACTAACAAGAATCGGTGTGCTGCGGAACGTCGCGTCGTGGACGACGCCGCCGCACCGCACCCAGCCCTGGCTCAGCACATCGGATCCCGGATACGGCTGAACATCGGCTAACGACCGTCGGTCGAGCCATGCCCTAATGCGCTAACGACACCTAGAGTGGTGCGGTGCTGACCCTCGGCGTCGACCTCGCAGCGGCGGACATGCGTACGGCGATGGCCGCGGTCGAATGGCTGCCGGACCGCGCCATAGTGCGGGACCTGGTCCTCGACGTCAGCGACGCCCGCATCGTCGAGGCCAGCGAGCACGCTGACAAGGTCGGACTGGACTGTCCCCTCGGCTGGCCGGAGCCTTTCGTCTCGCTCGTGCAGGCCCATCGAATCGGCCACGTCACCGATGCCGATGCCGACGGCGCCCAGTGGCGGCGTCACCTGGCTTACCGGCTGACGGACGAGGTGGTCCGCGAGGAGACCAGCATCATCCCGCTCAGTGTGGCCGCGGACCGCATCGCTCACGCCGCCTTCCGTTGCGTCGGATTGCTGGCGATGCTCGCTGCCGCCGGACACGACGTCGACCGTTGCGGCGGGGGCAGGATCGTGGAGGTGTACCCGGCGGCGGCCCTGTGCCGCTGGGGATTGGCGTACCGCGGTTACAAGGGCCGGGGTCAGCACATGCAGCATGCCGATCTGGTTACTGCGCTTCGCGAGGCCGCGCCCTGGCTGGAGTTGGGTGCTTTTGAGGGGCTGTGTCGGCGCAGCCATGACGCGTTCGACTCGGTGATCGCGGCCTTGAACGCGCGCGCCGCGGCGATCGGCAAGGCAGTCCAGCCGAGCGACGAGCAGCGGACGGTCGCACGTGTCGAGGGCTGGATCGCTCTGCCCACCGGTCCGCTCAGCGACCTCATCGATGGTGCAGAAGGATGAGCGGAGGGTATTGATGGCCTCGGGGTTGAGCTGGCTGGACAGTTCCCGCGACGACCAGAAACCGGATGCGTGAGCTGCTCAAGCTGTTCAGCGACGCGGAGAGCCGGGACGAGTTGGGCGTCGGCCAGGTCCGCGACGCGTTCAGTGACCTGCTGTTTCCCGGGACCTCGGTGCTGCAGACCCGGGCGCGGTACCTGCTGACCGTGCCGTGGTGTTATCAGGAGGCGCAGCGGCGTGGGCTGCGCGGTGAGCGCCTCGCCGCGCAGGTTGACGGCAACGAGACCAGTACAGGGCGGCCCTCGACCACCTCCGTGGTCTGGGAGTGCTCACCTGGACACGAGGCGTTCCCAGCCTTGTCCTGCAAGCCGCCGACCGGATCATTCCCGGGGCGGTGGAGGCGGCGCGCACTTCCGTGGTCAACGCAACGCCTCCCCGGTGCCAGCCAAGAGATCGGGTACCACTCACCCGAGCGGACGGCAGGGCGCTGTGGCACCTTGCCTCCGTGGTCGACGACCTCGACCTGGGCATCAATGTGATCGTGCGCGGCACCGACAAGATCGACGCTGTCGGCATCCAGCACCGACTGCGGCTCCTACTCGGCGGCCAGGCTCCCGTGTGCTATCTGTTCCTGCCGAAGCTTCGTGAGCCCATGGGTTCACCGGTCCGGATCGCCGATCTCACGTCAACGTGCATCCGCCCGTCGTCCATCCGCTGGTACGTGGCCGAGCCCTACCTCATTGAGGGCAGGCCACCGCACACGTTCTGGCATGTGCTCGACCGGCTGCGGCCGGTCCTGCCAGCTCCACGGGACTCCTACTTCGACCCGGCCCGCCTCGCGGCGCTCGACCGAAAGATGTCCGCCGTGCTTGATCGACGCACCGCCGCCAGAGATCTGACGCACCACGTCGGAGCGGCGCGACCCGATCTGATCGAACGGGTCTGCGCCGAATGGCGTAGACCCTTAGCCGAGCAGGTCGCGACGTACCAGCGCCTCACCCGGCAGCGTGTGCCGCAGCCGCGCGCAGCCGGTCTAGCGTCCGCTGGCGGCCCAATACCTCCAGCGACTCGAACAGCGGCAGACCCACCGATCGGCCGGTGACGGCGACGCGGACCGGTGCCTGCGCCTTGCCCAGCTTCAGCCCGTGCGCCTCACCGACCGCCAGCAACGACTGCTTCAGCGGCTCGACCTCCCACGACGGGAGGGCCTCGAACGCGGCGGTAACGTCGGGCAGCACCTTGGCGTCCTTGCTCGCCTTCACCCACGCGGCCTCGTCCATCTCGACGGTGTCGAGGAACAGGAAGTCAACGTTCGGGACGATCTCGGACAGCAGACTGATACGCGTCTGCGCCAGCGGAGCGACCTTCCCGAACACCGCAGGGTCGAACGCCTCCGGCCGCCACGGCGGGACCGTGATTCCGAACCCGGCCTGGGCCTTCTCCTCCTCGGTCACGAACGGCCCGGTCAGCCAGGGGGCGCAGGCGGCGACGAACTCCTCGAGGCTCAAGGCCCGGATGTACTCCCCGTTGAACGCCGTCAGCTTCTTCAGGTCGAAGAAGGCCGGAGCCGAGTTCACCTGATCGAGGCGGAACTCGTCCTCGATCACAGACCACGGCACGATTTCACGATCACCGGAGGGCGCCCAGCCCAGCAGCATCAGATAGTTGCGCATGGCCGAGGGCAGGAAACCCTCATCCCGATGCATCTCCAGCGCAACCTTGTCCCGCCGCTTCGACAGCTTCTGCCGCTTCTCGTTCACCAAGATCGGCGTGTGCGCCCACGTCGGCGGCTCGTGCCCGAGAGCCTGCCACAGCAACTGCTGCTTCGGCGCGTTCGGCAAGTGCTCCTCCGCCCGAATCACATGGGTGATGCCCATCGCGATGTCATCCACCACGTTGGCGAGCAGGAACACCGGCGACCCGTCACCACGAGCGATGACGAAGTCCTCGATGAGCCGGTTCTCGAACCTCGGCTCACCACGTACAAGATCCTTGACGACCGTCACGCCCTCATCGGGCGTCCGGAACCGCAGCGCCCTGCCCTCGCCAGCCTCCAGCGCACGACTGCTGCAGTAGCCGTCGTACCCGGCGTACTGGCTGCCCGACCGCGCCTGAACCGCGTCCCGCGTGCAGTCGCAGAAGTACGCCTTTCCTGTGTCGAACAACTGCTGCGCGGCCTTGGCGTGCTCGGCCGCGTAGGACGACTGGAACAATGGACCTTCGTACTCGTCAGGGCCGACACCCAGCCACGCCATCGCCCGCACGATGCCCTCGGTCCACTCCGGCCGCGAGCGTGCCGCATCGGTGTCCTCGATCCGCAACACCAGCGTCCCGCCAGACTGTCGGGCTACCACCCAATTCAACAGCAGCGACCGAGCGTTCCCCACGTGGAACATGCCCGTAGGAGAGGGCGCGAAGCGAAGCCTAACCGCAGAAGCAGACACGTCAATCAGCCTATAGGCAGGGCCATACGGCGGCCGTGCTGGCAGCACGTCGGAATTCCCCGGCTACCGCCACAACTGGTAGGGCAAGGCCAGATCGGGCACCTGACAACCGTAGGCGCCAAATTGGCGCCTACGAGGCTAACCAGCGACCGTGACTCGTCGCGGCCAGTAGGCCGCACGGCCAGGCGCACGGCCAGGAAGCTCGCCCACTGGCCGGCTACGCCTGGAGACTATCCTGCTGGCCGCTAACAAGGCAGGGCTGCCGGCCTCACCCGCAACGACCACGGGCACGTGACAGGCAGCTCGACAAGAAGCTCGGGGACATCCACGTCACCGATCTTCCCGCACGATCCGCAGGACGCCGCGCCCAGAGAAGGGCGCCAGATTCAAGATCGCCATGGGGGACCCCAAGGACGGAGCCACGTCTTGGCCGGCACCCCGGCTGCCGGTCGCGTGCCGCCCCACGGTCTGGGTGGCTTGTGTCCACGATCACGGCACCGCGCCCATGGCTTGCCGGAAACCGTCCAACCGCTCCCGAGCACCCAGGCGAGCACCCGGCCATCGGCGGGGATACGGAGAAGGCCCCGACCCGACGTAAAACGCCAGGCCAGGGCCTCGATCACCGTGCGCCGCCAGGGACTCGAACCCCGAACCCGCGGATTAAGAGAAGATCGCGGATGGCTGGTCAGGTGATCGCGCTCCTGGTCAGCCCGTCGGTCACGTCCCGTGACGTGGTGTAGGTCGCCTGCGTGAGGCCCTGTGCGCTGTTCAGTTTTCCGGTTCGCTGCCGGGCTGGCAACGAGTCTGGTTAGGCGGCGATGAGTTCGCTGGCGGCGGTGGCTTTCGGGGGTGGGCTGATCTGGGCCATGGAGCCTTCGGCGAGGTAGCGGCGGTCGCCGGTTTGCCATTCGTCGTGGGCTTCGACGAGGACGGCGCCGGCGAGGCGGAGCAGGGCTTCGGGGTTGGGGAAGACACCGACGACGTCGGTGCGGCGTTTGATCTCCTTGTTCATCCGTTCGAGGGGGTTCGTCGACCAGATCTTCTTCCAATGACTGGGCGGGAACCCGGTGAAGGCGAGCAGGTCATGCGCGGCGTCGCGGAGCATCGTCTCGACCTTGGGCAACTGCCGGCCGAGCATGCCGGCGATGACGTCGAGCTGCTCGCGGACGTGGGCGGCGTCGGGTTGAGCGAAGATGGTGCGGATCGCCGCGGCGACCATCTCCGCATTGCCTTTGGGCACCTGGGCCAGGACGTTGCGCAGGAAGTGCACCCGGCAGCGTTGCCACGCGGCGCCGAGCAGCACCGCGGCGATGGCTTGCTTGAGGCCGGTGTGGGCGTCGGAGATGACCAGCTGCACCCCGCCGAGTCCGCGGGCCTTCAAGCTGCGCAGGAACGCGGTCCAGAACGCGCCGTCCTCGCTGTCACCGACGGCGAAGCCCAGGACCTCCCGCCAGCCGTCGGCCCGAACCCCGGTGGCGACCACGATCGCCTGCGAGACGACTCGCCGGTTGACCCGGGCCTTGCAGTAGGTCGCGTCGAGGAAGACGTAGGGGAACGCGGCCGAGGCCAGGGACCGGTCGCGGAAGGCGCCCACTTCCTCGTCGAGGTCGGCGCAGATCCGCGACACCTCGGACTTGGAGATCCCCGAGTCCGCGCCCAACGCCTTGACCAGGTCGTCGACCTTGCGCGTGGACACGCCGTGCAGGTAGGCCTCCATCACCACCGCGAACAACGCCTGATCCACCCGCCGGCGCCGCTCAAGCAGGCTGGGGAAGAACGAGCCGGTACGCAGCTTCGGGATCCGCAGATCCAGATCACCGGCGGTCGTGGTCAGGGTGCGCGGGCGGTGGCCGTTGCGCTGCGCCACCCGGGCCTCGCTGCGCTGGTGCGGGGCGGCGCCGATCACCGCGGTCAACTCCGCCTCGATCAACGCCTGATAGATCGTCTCCGCGGCCTGCCGGACACGATCATTCACCTCGGCTGCCTTGAGTGCATCCAGCACGTCCAACAAGGCAGACTGGTCCAGGGTCATCGCGTACTCCGTCCTCTGCGTGTTCTTGGTCGTTCACACAGAGACTCACGCGATGACCCACCTCCATCTCGGCGGCACGCCGAAGCCGGTCAGCTTCTACACCACCCGGCGGGACGCAACCCAGCCCGTCCGTCCTTGTCGGGCAGCGTCGGCGCTCGCCGGCAGGCTTGGCTGTACGAGTGGCTGTACGGCTGGCCCCAGAGGGTGGCGGGCAAGGGCAGCTCTGCCTACCGTCGCAGCCATGCGTGTTGCAGCGGGAGCCGAAGCCCGGCCGTTCGAACTGGCGCTCGCCGCGCTGCTGGTCATCGTCCTTGGCCTCATCTCCGTTGGGCAAGGCTATGTGTACCGGCGGCATCGATCCCGCGGCAAGGAACCGCTCCTTCCTGCCTGGGCTCCGGGCGGCTGGTGGCCTCGCCATCCAACGGCAACTTTGCGCGCCGGCTGGGCAACGACGGTGGTCGGCATCGCTCTGCTAATTCTCGCGGCGTATCAGCAGTTGTCGGCGTAGCTGGCGCTGGACCCGGAGCGCCAGTTTGGAAGAGCGTGCTCAACCGGTTGTGATGCCCGAAAAGCCTGCTCGCGGCGGCGGGGCCGTTGACGTCTGCTGCCCGCTGGTGACCGCTCGGCCCTGTGGCTACTGGCCCGTGGAGGGCCCGGGCCCGGCGGCTCCTCTGATCCGTAGCCTCGGCGTAGCTGTCCGGTGGCCCTGACTTGTGCCCGGTGAACGACCCATGGGCCTTGTGGCTACAAGAAGGCCGTTGTCGGCTCGTCGGGCGGTCGTGCTCGCCGATGCCGCCGAGGAGCGGCCATGTCCCGTCTGAGCAGAACCCCGGAGACCACGATTCCGGCACCGGTAACGACAAGGGCAAGTACATCGATCACCGAGAACGGGCGCGCCCTGTTCCGGACCACCTGACTCGGGTCGCTGGTCGAGTACTCAACCTCCATCTGATCCCCCTTGTCAGAACATGAGGTGCCACAGTAGATCCACCCCTGATGACGGTCACCGTCGGCGAAATACTCGATCTCGGCTTCACCGGTTCGCCCTGGAACCACCTTCAACACGCGGGCGTCGACGACCACTCCATCCTTGAACGTCCCATGGCGAAACCAGAACGTGCCCAGGACTGATGATGCCGGCACCAGGAAGAGCATCCCTAATATGGCAATCGCAGCGACGAGCACTCTTGCCCTACGGTCATTGACGTCATGCACCACGCGCTTTGACTCCTCATCCATCGGCGGAGCGGGCAGCTGGGCGTCTCCATCCAGGGCAGCTCTGCCACCGCGATGGCCTGAACTCGGACAGGCTACTTACTGGCTGAACAGGTGCGATAGGTGTGGGCAGGCTTCAACCTCCATGAGCCGAAGCGCGCTGGTTGGGATGAAGGATCTCCTCGTCGGGCAGTCGTAGACCGTCCAGCCTCCCCGGACGGGGACAAGGTGGAGCGCCTCACCAGCCGAACGACCTTGGCCCCGTCCGGGGAGGCTGGTAGCCCTTGTGGTGCCCGGCGAGGTGATCCGCGGCTGATCTCTGAGGAGGGCCGGGGTTCGGGGCGGAGCCCCGAGGTCTTTCAGCGTCCTGGTCGCCCCTCAGCGTGGCCGGCCGGCCCGGCCGATGCCGGCCGAAGGTCGCCAGCAGGCCGGGACCGGGCCGGCGCGGCCCGCTTTGCGGGCCGCTCTTGATCTGATAAAGCGGAATTCGGCAGTGGGTTCACTGTGCCTGTTGTCCCTCAGTGACCGATCAGCGGCGTCCGTCGAGTGCTTGGTCCGCGATGTCGATGACCATCACCGTGACGTTGTCGTGCCCGCCATGATCGATGGCGGCGGCAATGAGCGCGTCGGCGACGTGTGGCGGGCTGTCAGCCGAGTTGAGGGCACTGCGGATGAGGCCCGGCGGTACGTACGAACTCAGTCCATCCGAGCACAACAGCAACCGGTCGCCGGGGCGAAGCTGCAGGACGGTCAGATCCGGTGACCGGCCGTCGGTTCGCCCGTCAAGGAAGCGCGCCAGCTTCTCAGGCAAGTCCGGCACTGCTCCGTGCTGGTGGGCAGCTCCACTTCGCCGAACCGAAGACGGAACGCTCACGGCGGACCGTGCCGGTTCCCGAGCAGACCATGGCGCTTTTCCGCACTCACCGGCGGCGGCAGGCGGCCGAACGGCTCCAAGCGGGCGAGCGCTGGCAGGACTTTGGTTTGATCTTCGCCTCGACGATCGGCACGCCCATGGAGCCGCGCAACGTCGACCGTGCCTGGCATGCGACTCGGGCTCGCGCAGGCCTGCCCTGGTTACGGCTGCATGATCTTCGACATGCCTGCGCCACGTTCCTTCTCGCGTCGGGCGCATCTCCCCGCACCGTGATGAAGACCCTCGGCCACAGCCAGATCGCGTTGACGATGAACACGTACGCACACGTCCTGGCCGAGGTCGAGCGGGCGGCTATGGACGCAGCGGCGAAGCGGCTCTTCGGGTGAGTTCGGCTGTACCAATGGCTGTACCGCTAGAAACCGCGAAGGCCCAGTCACAGCAGAGATGTGCTGTGACTGGGCCTTCAGTGGTGCGCCGCCAGGGACTCGAACCCCGAACCCGCGGATTAAGAGCCTGATCTTGGTCGAGTCACCCGGTCCAACCGGGTCGCGTGAGTCCATCTGTTCGCGGTCATGGCCCGATTCGGTCGAGTCGGCGTCCCAGTCAGTCCACCCGACCACGGGCCCGTCCACGGCGCCCGAGCACCCGTCGAGCACCAATGCGCGCCCGTAGGTGGACGCAGCCATGACGCCCGCACTCGCGGCTAGGGCACGCGGGGGGGTGTCCCTATGGGCTTCGTCAAGCGGCGACGGGGGCCGCTGGACGTGGTTGGTAGGGGATCTTGTCGCGGAGCATCACGAACAGGACGTCGCAGCGGCGTCGGGCAAGACAGATGAGGGCGGCCTTGCGGCGTTTGCCTTCGGCTCGTTTGCGGTCGTAGTAGGCGCGGCTGGTGGGGTCGGCGAGGGCGGCGAACGCGGCGAGGAAGAAAGCGCGTTTGAGGTGCTTGTTGCCGCCTCGGGGTGGGTGTTCGCCGCGGATGCTGCTGCCGGAGCGGCGGGTGACGGGGGCCAGACCGGCGTAGGCGGCAAGGTGCCCGGGGGTGGCGAAGGCGGTGCCGTCGCCGACTTCGAGCAGTATCCGGGCGGCGGTCCTGACGCCGATGCCGGGCATCGAGGTCAGGACCGGGGCGAGAGGGTGGGCATCGAGCATCCTCTCCACCTCGGCGGCGACCTGGTCGCGCTGCTGAAGCACGTCACGCAGGCTGTCGGCCAGCCTCGGCAGGATCGTCTCGGCCGCCGTGGTGCCGGGAACCGTGACGGTCTGCTCGTCCAGGGCCGTCATGATCTGCTCGACCAGGCGCTCGCCCATCCGAGGCGCGTTCTTGCCCGCGATCGCGGCCAGCTTGCGCCGACCGGCCTTGCGCAGCCCGGCCATGGCCGCCGCAGCGTGACAGCAGCTCCAGCACGGCCTTGTGCTGCACCTTCGGGCCGAGCACACGTTCCAGAGCGGGATGGATCTGGGTGAGCAGTCCACGGATTCGGTTCGCCAGGCGGGTGGCCTCGCCGGCCAAGTCGTCGTCGAAGCCGACCAGGACCTCAAGCTCGGCCAGGGCGTCGTCGCCGACGTCAACGCGGCGCAGCGTGTGCGGCAGGCTGCGGGCGGCATCAGCGATGACGTAGGCGTCGCGGGCGTCGGTCTTCGCGGCGCCTGGGTGCAGATCGGCGATGCGGCGCATGGCCAGCCCAGGCAGATAGGCGACCTGGTGGCCGCAGGCACGGGCGACCGCGACCGGCAGCGCCCCGATCGAGGCGGGCTGGTCGACCACGACCAAGACTCGCCCGTGCCGGGCGAGCTTGTCTAACACCTGCCGCAGCTTGGCCTCGGTATTGACCAGCGCCGCGTCGTGCAGCCGCTTGCCCTCGCGGTTCAGAGCGACGGCGTGGTGCCCGTCCTTGCCGACATCCAGACCGAGAAACACCTGATAACCGCCGTGCACCGCATCGCCTCCCCGCGACGTCGTCGGCCGGCCCGGTCGCCGATCTGGCGTCGGCTGCCGGCAGCCACGTTACGAAGAGACCTACCCCAACACCGCAGGTGGCCGTGTCCCTATCAGCGGTCCGTCGACGCCACCCGGCCCGGCGACAACACCCCCGGATCATGCGTACGACAGGGGCAGTAAGTCATACCGGGCCGGACGACCGAGCAGTCCCCGGGCTGGAGACGATCAAAAAGGTAACGGGCGACCGCTTACATCGCCGAATCCCGTTGATCGGGGGCATTGGGACCCGTCAACGTTGCGGCTGTGCCTGCTCTCGTGGTCGAAGGAGGTTCGGCCTTGACGGCCGCGCTGCGACCGCGCCCCGCAGCGGTTGGTCGAAGGGCGAGCCTGACCAACGTGGTGGCGGTGCCAGCGGTGGCGGGACGGGACTTCGGCAAGCAGGCGTGCGAGTGGATCGTGGCGGTGCGCGCGGCGGGCGGCGACGCCGTCGCCGGTATGCGGTAGGCGCGGACGGCAGGGCGGTCGCGGCCGAGGAGCCAGCACCAGCTCCACTTCTCGCCTGACATCAGCCATAGGGTGGGTCCTATTCGGAGCCGGGCTCGCCTTATCCTGGCTCTTCACTCCTCGGTAGACGGAGGATCACGATCGGAAGGCAGGCCCAATGAGCAGCGCCCTTCGCGGCATTCGGAGCACCTGTGTTCCGAGGCCGGACGTGCTCGCGGGCGGCATGAGCGACAACCAGTTCGCCGCCCAGCTGGACAAGGTCGTCCGAGACCCGAGTGGCTACGAGGTCTACTCCGATGCACACCGCTTCTTCGACCTGACGTACCCGACGAGCGGCTTGAAGCAACTCCTCGCCAAGACGTTTGGACGCCTTGCTGGCGTCGCAGGCGATGACGGCGATCACGGCGTCCTCCGCGCTGAGACGTCGTTCGGCGGCGGCAAGACCCACAGTTTGGTGGCCGTGTACCACCTCGCAAAGGGTGCCCGCCCGGCGAACGTCAACGACTTCGTCGACACATCGCTGCTGCCCGAGGGGCCGGTTAGCGTCGCTGCCGTCGTCGGCGACGCCCTGGATCCGGTGAACGGTCTCGCCACCAATGGCCTGACGAGCCGCACTCTCTGGGGTGAGGTGGGGGCTCAGCTCGGGCCGGCTGCCCACCAAGCGCTCGCTCAGTCCGACCTGGAACGGACGGCCCCCGGGACCGAGACGCTTCGTAAGGCCATGGCCGGCCGACCGACCGTCATCATCATCGACGAGATCGCTCAACACCTGCGTCAGGTGGCGGAGTCCGGCAACGAGAATGTCCGCCGCTCCGCCGCCCAGGTCCCGGTCTTTCTCAAGAACTTGTTCGAACTCGCGATGGGTGACCCCGGCGTGGTCGTCATCATCAGCCTCGCCTCCTCCGGGGACGCCTACGCCAAGGAGACGAGTCAACTCGGCCACCTTCTCGACGGCACCAGCAGGGCTGCGACGGCCCACGCGGAGAGCGCCAGCGTCCTCGCCCGGTCGGGGCGGGTGATCCAGCCGGCGACCGACAGCGAGGTCGCGGAAATTCTCAAGCGGCGGCTGTTCGAGAGCATCGATCCGACCGCCGCGGAGGAAGCCGGAGACGCGTACCGCGGCCTGTACCAACAAGTTGGGGCAACCGTTGCGCTGGCTGGCGGCGCGGAGAGCCCAGCTCACTATGGTGACGCGGTCGCCGCAAGCTACCCGTTCCACCCGGAGACGATCCGCGTGCTGGACAAGCGGCTGGGGAGCATCCCGAACTTCCAGCGCGCCCGCGGCTCGCTCAAGCTCCTCGCGGAAGTAGTGGCGGACTTGTGGGAAGGCACGGCCAACCCCGAGATCATTAACGTCGCCGACATCAACCTCGCTCGGCTGAACACGCTCAACCACCTCACCATCGCGATCGACCGGGCGGCCTTCTCTGGCGTCGCTAAGGTCGATCTGGCCGGCCCAGAGTCGCACTGCCACGCTGTCGATGTCGCCCGCTTCCCCGGCAAGCCGCCGTTCGCCACTCGCACCGCCACCACGGTGTTCCTGCACTCGCTGGAGATGCGCTCAGGTGTCGGCGCCGGGCGCAACGAGTACGTTCTAGGGACGCTGCGCGTCGGCGAAGCCCCGGAGATCCTTGACGAGGCTTTGGCCGAGGCAGAGCGGGTCTGTTGGCACCTGACCTACGACGGCACGCGGTGGCGGTTCCATACCGAGCCAAACGTTAACAAGATCGTCGAGGACGGCAAGCGCGATATCCCAAGCACCCGGGTTACCGAGGAGACCAAGGCCCTCATCGCCAAGTCCTTCACCAGCGATGCCGGTGTTACTGCCGTCGTCTTTCCCACTAGCCCTGCCTCTGTCCCGGACGATCCGCGCCTTCGAGTTGTGGCCTTCGACTACGACCACATATCGGTGGAGGGCACCTCGTCGGCGACGGCGCCTCCCCAAGTGGTCGAAATGCGCGACCGCGCCGGAGCAGCAGGAAGCCTGCGGGCATACCGCAACGCTGTGGTGTTCGTCGTTGCGGACACCGGAGCCGTCGAGGACCTCAAGGACCGAGTCCGTTCCCAGCTAGCGCTGGAAGCGCTGGTTACCGAGCCGGCGCGCCTCGCGACGTTCGCGAACGAGGTCAAGACGAGGGTTCGCGAGATGTACGACGACAGTGGCCTGAATGCCCGCATCGCTGTCACCCGCTGCTACAAACACGTGTACTACCCGGTCAAAGACGCCAGCAGCAACCACCTCGCGCACCGCGAGCTCCCAGCGGCGCAAAAGGGCGACACGGCCAAAAGCGTGGTCCGTACTGTCCGTGAGCTGCTCATCAACGAAGGTAAGGTCCGCACCGAGCCCATCCCAACTAATTGGCTGCGACAGCGCGCCTGGGACAAGCCCGAGTCGACCACGACGAGAAAGATCAACGACTGGTTCTGGAGGGACCAGTCCGCGTTGCTGCTGCTCGACCCGACGCTACTCACGGACGCGATTAAGAAGGGCATTGCCAACGACGGTTGGGTCTACTACGACACGCTCACTGAGAAGGCGTACAGCGCGACGTCGGCCACCCCGGCGGTGCAGCTCGTAGACACCGCCGAGCTTTACACCGCCGAGGAGGCGGCCGCTAAGGGCGTCCTCGGCCGTGCGCCGTCCCTCGGGGACGTGCTTGCTAGCGTCAGCCCGGCGACCACCGGTCCCGCGCTGCGAGCCGCGCTCGAGGCCCGTTGCCAGAAGGAGCCGACCAAGGCGCAGGTGGCCGATCAGCTCGCCGAGGCGTTCCGGCAGGGCAAGCTTGTCGTCACGGACGTTACCCCTGCTGCCGGTGTGAAGGCGCTCGGTGTGAAGGAAATCCGTGAGCGGAGCCTGGACAGCTTTCACATCCTCACTAAGGCCGAGGCCGACAGTTTGGGCGTCCAGTCGGCCGTCGCCAAGCCGGTGTCCAAGCGCATCGAGGCCAAGACGGGCCAAGCCGGCATCGCGCTAGGCAACTTCCGCGACGCACTGGTAGACAAAGGCAAGCCCCTCGTCGAGATGCGGCTTACTGTTCGCGCCGAGGCGGGCAGCGGCCTGCAGGACTTCGACTTACTCGGTATGGCCCTCACGCAGATGCCAAAGCAGCCCGCCCGGGTCGCGGTCGACGTAGCCGCGTCGCTGCCCGGCCTGGACGGCGCCGTCGACATCAGGCTCGAAGGTGACAAAGCCAGGTACCAGCAGGTCAGCGCTAAGCTGGTCGCACTTTTCAAGGCAGCAAACGAGGTCGACGGTACGTTTACCCTGACGCTTGACTTCGGCGAGAATGGCGTGACGCCCACGGACGAGGCGTTCAGCACCGTCGACGGCGTGATCCGTGGCCTCGGCCCGTCCGAGCTCACCGTCGAAGGAACCGTCGCATGACGAGCCCAGTCGCAAGGCGCTCAATGGCGACAGGGCTTCACAAGGCCGGCATCCGGACGTTCCGGCTCACGGTTCAGCCCGCACCCACTCGTAGCGGTGAAGGTGACCGGTACGGCGTGCGCCTCGAGGAGGCGTACGCCGATGGCAATCGGACACTCGCATCGAGGGTCGCCAGCACCACCCCGCTGCAGACCGCGCGGCTCCTCGACGCGCTTGTCGCCGCTGTGCGCGCGAGTGGTCACCAGGCCGGCGTACTGTCGCTGTCCCGTCGCGGGCCGATCCCGCTGGACGAAGCCGCTGGGGTTCGGCTTGCGCTCGCCCTGCTCGCCGCTCAGCCCGTGAGTAAACCGGACCGCATTCGGCGAATTGTCGCAGGGGTCTCTGCCATGAGCACGGAGGAGACCTACTACTGGTACGCCAAGGTTGTCGGCCCCGATGCCGAACGCGTCCGTCGGGCGCTTCGCCTATTTCTGGCAGAGGAGTAAGCATGGACAGCCCCCGGGTCCTTTCGGAGGACTGGCTGCCGATGGCCGAGCTAGGCATCGAGTCCCGCCGCGAGCGCGCGGCCGCCAGCGCCCTCCCCCCGCTGTCGTTTTTGCATGTGTGGTGGGCCCGGCGGCCGCTTGTCGCGAGTGCGGGGGTTGTGCTCGCCGGCCTTCTCCCGGCCTGGACACCGAAGCTTGCAAAGGCATTCCCCGACGCCCCGCAGCTTCAAACAGAGGCGGCTTACCGCAACTGGCTCAAGTACCTCGTTGGCATCTGGGGCGACCCTGTGAAGGCCCGCAAGGCTTACGACGCCGCCGTGAGCAGCGGGGTTCGCATCCCAAACCCCTACACGTACAAGCAAGCTTTCAGGAACCACCCCTCTGAGGATCACACCCGGCTGCTGGCAGCGGTACTAGATCGCACCTGGGGCGAGCAACCGCTGGTCGCAGATGTCACCGCCGGGGGCGGGAGTATCCCGTTCGCCGCTACCCGACTGGGCCTGCGCACCCACGCCAACGATCTCAACGGAGTCGCTGCGGCCGTCCTGCGCAGCGGGGTACAGTACCCGGCTCAATATGGGCTGGACCTAGTTGCCGATCTGGAAAAGTGGGGCGGCCTCCTGACCAGTCGCGTGCAAGCGCGCGTAGCGCAGTACTTCCCGTCAGGTGAGGACGAGCAGGTCGCGACGTATATCTGGGCGCAGACCGTGGCCTGCCCGAACACCGGCAAGCCCGTGCCGCTCGTCCCTGACTGGACGCTGCGCTCGGCGAAAGGGAAAGAGGTTGCTGTCCGACTTATTACCGAACGCGGCCGCAGCGTGCTGGATCGCCCCGAGTTTGAGATTGTGCGGGGCAAGGACATCGACTTTGACCCCGCCGCCGGCACGGTGAAGCGGGGCGATGGCCTCAGCCCGTGGGACGACCAAGTGATTGATGAGGCGTACATCAAGAGCGAGGCCCAGGCCGGCCGCATGACGTCGACCTTGTACGCGGTCGCAGTCCGGCTGCCCGATGGCACGAGAGCGTTCCGCAGCCCCACAACGGCCGACCATCGAGCAGTGGAGGCAGCCGAAGAGGCGCTGGCCGAGCTTCGGCCCGCATGGTACGCAACGGACGTCCTACCGACAGAGCTACTAGCGGAAAAGGGCGATCGAGGCCGCAGCTCCCGCCCGAGGCTATTCGGCATGTACGGCTTCGCAGACATGTTCACCAGCCGCCAGCTCTTGGTGCACGGGATCTTCGTAGAGGAGTACCGCCGGCTGATCCAGGAGATTCAGGGTTCCCTACCTGCCGAGCGCACCAAGGCGGTGCTCACACTGCTCGGGACGATGCAGGGAAAGAGCATCACGTACAACGCGAAGTCGGCCGCCTGGGACCAGTCGCGGCAGAAGATCGCGCAGGTCTTTCAGCGACACGACTTCTCCTTCAAGTGGGCGTTCGCCGAGTTCGAAGGAACCGCACTGTACGCCTGGGCACTGGAGCAGCTGACTGATGCGTACGGGGGCCTCGCCACCTTGATGGCTCAAACGGGCTGCAACGCCATGACCGGCGAGCCGATGCGCCGAGAGATCACGGTCACGCAGGGCAACGCTGCAGACATCCCCGAACTACCGGACGGCAGTGTCGCCCACCTGTGCATGGACCCTCCCTACTACGACAACGTCATGTACGCCGAGCTCAGCGACTTCTTCTACGTCTGGGAGAAGCGCACCATCGGACAAATTGCGCCGGAACTGTTCCCGGACGACGTGGCCGACAAGGACAACGAAGCCGTTGCCAATGCGTCCCGGTTCGCGCACATGGGCAAAAGAATGCGCGCTCTTGCAGACGCGGATTACGAGGCGAAGATGACGGCGATCTTCACGGAGGCCCGGCGGGTCCTCCGTGACGACGGTGTGCTGACCGTCATGTTCACCCACAAGCGCGCCGAGGCGTGGGACACGCTCGGCATGGGCCTGCTGAAGGCCGGCTTTACGATCGAGTCGTCCTGGCCGGTGAATACCGAAGCCGAGCACTCGCTCCACCAGTCGGGCGTCAACTCGGCTGCGAGCACGATCATGCTGGTCTGTCGGAAGCGACGCGCCCAGCAGACCACGTCCCACGACGTGTATCTGGAAGATATCGAGGGCGAGGTCCGCCAAGCCGCGCGCGAGGCCGTGGAGCGGTTTCGCGCCGACGGGATCGACGGCGTGGACCTTATGCTGTCCGCCTATGGCCCAACGCTCGGGGTGGTAAGCCAGCACTGGCCAGTCCACAGCAGCGAGGCGGACGAGAACGGCCGGGCAAGACTCCTTCGCCCCGAGGAGGCGCTGACGATCGCGCGGTCGGAAATCGTGCGCGTGCAGCGGGCACGCCTCGTCGGGCACCCGATCGAGTTCGACCCGCTCACCGACTTCGTTGTCGGTTTTTGGGACGTCGTGAAGGACGACACCGCCACCTTTGACGAAGGGCGGCGCTTGGCTCTAGCGGTCGGTGGACTGGACATCGACGAGCTAAAGCGAGTCAGAATTCTAGAGAAGAAGACTGGCACCGTGCGGCTGCTGAGCCCGAAGGAGCGGGTCCGGCCGCGGGCGGGCGACGAAGGACTGCCGGGCGTTCGCCCGCAGGCCGCTTCCTTCGGCAGCCTGGTGGACGCGGTCCACACGGTGTGTCTGGTCGCAGACGAGGATGGCCTGGCACACGCCAAGGCACTGATGGACCGCACGGGCTTGACGAAGGATGGTCGGTTTGTCGCCGCCGTGCAGGCGCTCGTCAACGCCGTACCCCGCGTCAGGGCTAAGGGCGCGTTCGTGCTTCCGCTCGCCGGGTGCCTCGACCGGCTCGTCACGGCTTACCTCCCACAAGTGGCCGTCCCGGCCGATCCAGTGGAGACGGAGTCACATATCCAGGGCGACATGATCACGGATTTGCTCACGTGATCGAGCCGGCCTTCGCAGGGCTTGGGGGCGAGCGCGTGCCTCCGGCCCTGCCTGAGTCAGACCTCACACAAGTTCCGCTGCAGGTTGCCTACTCGACCGGGGAGCAGCCGCTCACCCGGTTCTACGTGCCGCTGCTGGCGCGGGCGATCGAATACAGGCGGCTTGTCGGCTACTTCAGTGCGCAGGTCCTGGCGCGTGCCGCTGCTGGGTTCGCGCCGTTCGCGGCCCGTCGGGGAAGAATGCAGCTCGTCGTGGGTGCGCAGCTCTCCGATGAGGACGTCGACGCTGTGTTGCGCGGCGAGCCGCTGGACCAAGTAGTCGCCGAGCGGCTATCCCTCGAGCCGCTTACGGAGGGCGTAAGCATTGTCGAGAGGGAGCACCTACGGTTATTCGCCTGGATGCTGCGCGAGGGCCTGCTTGAGCTCCGCGTTGGGGTGCCAGTTGACAGCCAGGGTTATCCGCTACGGCCGCACCAGGCCCGTCGCTACTTCCACTCGAAGTACGGGCTCTTCACTGACGCGCTCGGCCGACAGGTCGCGTTCTCGGGCAGCGACAACGAGACGGTCGCCGGATGGGCTGGCAATCACGAAACCTTCCACGTCTACTGGTCATGGAATGACGCCGTGTGGCCGCTGTACGGCGCGGATGTCACCCGCCGATTGGAGCAGCACTGGAACGGCACGCCGGACGCCGGCTGGGCGGTGCTGCCGGTTCCGGCCGCGCTCCGGCAGGGTCTTATCAGTATCGTTCCGGCGGGCTGGACTCCACCCCCGCACGACCCCGATCCGCGGCTGCGCAACTTTGACGTGCCGGACGACCCACTGGGTGGAGGCCCCGCGCGAGGCTGGACCCCAACGGCAACCGGGGACTCGGAGGCCGACGAGAATGCAGTTGAGGCCGACCGGGTCAGGCTGTTGGAGATCCTGCGCGCGCCACTTTCCCGCACAATGGTGGGAGTGGCAAGCGCAGCCGCGGTGCCGCTGCCCCACCAGCAGCTCATCGCGATTCGGGCCGTGGAGACTTACCCGCGCGGCTACCTGCTCGCCGACGAGGTCGGCCTCGGGAAGACCATCGAGGCCGGGCTGATCCTGCGAGAACTGCTTTTGTCCGGCCGGGCCGCGACAGCCCTGCTGCTGGTTCCCGCGAGCGTTATGTCGCAGTGGCAGGAGGAGCTCCACGAGAAGATCAGCCTGGACGTACCGCGATACGAGGGCGGCATGTTCCTCGACCGGCACAACCGAGAGATCCCGTTCGAGCCAACCGCAAATCCGTGGACGGCTTTCCCGGTCGTACTCGCGTCCTCCCATCTGGCCCGGCGCCCCGATCGGCGCGAGCAGGTCCTCGCCGGTAGCTGGGACGTGGTGCTGGTTGACGAGGCGCACCACGCCCGCCGGCGCGGGCTGAAGGCGAACGGCACGCCGAACACGCTGCTGGGCCTGCTGCAGACGATGAAGGCGCAGCGATCCTGGAAGGCGCTATACCTAGCGTCGGCCACCCCCATGCAGATGGCACCGCACGAGGCGTGGGACCTCATCGAGCTCCTCGGGCTGCCAGGTGAGTGGTCCGAATCCGCCGACAAGTTCGCGCGGTACTACGCCGAGCTCCGCCGACCGCACGCCGACCGTGACTGGCCGCTCCTGTCGCGAATGCTCCGCGACGAGCTCGACGCCCCGGATGTCGCCGCCGACGAGCCGATGAGGAACAAGGTCGTCAGCGAGCTAGGGCCAGTGGTCTCGCGCAGCATACTGCGGCTGCACCAGCCGCCCCCGCCCAGCCGCCAACGCGTCCTTGGGTGGAACGACCGGCAATGCGAACTCGCCGACGAGTGGCTGCGCGAGCACACTCCAATGCGGGACCGCGTGTTCCGGCATACCCGCGGCACGATGCGCCGCTATCAGGAGCAGGGACTGCTACCCGCCGACCTCATCATTCCGCGACGCACGATTCGCGACGAGTTCATCGGGCTGTCCCCGGCCGAGCGGAAGTTGTACGAGCGCATCGACGCTTATATCAGTCGCTACTACAACGCCTACATAGCCGCCAGCCCAGGGAACCCCGCCGCCAGAGCCCTCGGCTTCATCATGACGGTGTACCGGCGCCGCCTAACCAGCAGCTTCCAGGCCGTCCGGTTGTCGTTAAAGCGACGCCGCGACGCGCTCGCCGCCGGGCGGGCGCTCGCCATCTCCGAGTTGCTCGATCCTGACGACAAGACAGCAACCGAGGACGACGAGAGCGGGGTCGACCTGACCGGGGTCCGGGACCCGATCTCAGCCAATCTACTGGCCGCCGAGATCGCCGAACTCGACTCGTTTATTGCTGATATTGAGGAGCTCGGCGGCCAGGACACCAAGGCCGAGCGGCTCTACGACGACCTCAAGGACGCCCTCTTCAACGGCTACGACAGCGTCGTGCTTTTCACGCAGTACACCGACACGTTGGACTACCTACGGGACCGGCTCGCTGGCCCATACCAGCGCGTCGCGTGTTACTCCGGCCGAGGCGGCGAGCGGTGGGACCCGGTCACGTCCACCTGGACGAAGATAACCAAAAATGAGCTGAAGCAGCTGTTTCGGGAGGGCGAGATCCGCATCTTGCTCGGCACCGACAGCATGAGCGAGGGCCTGAACCTGCAGACCAGCGGCCGGCTGTTCAACTATGACATGCCATGGAACCTCATGCGAGTGGAACAGCGCATTGGACGCGTCGACCGGATCGGTGCCTCCCACGAAGTCGTGACCATCAGCAACTACTTCTACGCTGACACCGTCGAGCAGGCAATCTACTCATCCATCAAGGACGACTTCGGTGACTTTATGGAGATCGTCGGCGACGCCCAGCCGGTCCTCGCCGCGACTGAGGCCGCGATCAAGGCAGCGGCGATGGCTGGTGGCCCCACCCAGCGGGACACAGCGGCGGCCCAAGCCGCCCGCGATATCCGGGAACGCGTCCAGGAGGCCACCAGCGGCGACGTGCGCCTATCGGATGCGGAGCAGCAGTCCCTGTCAGTTCCCGAGCTCCACCCATCCGCCACCCTCTCCGATTTAGCCACCGCCGTTGTCGGCAATAAGGCCATTGCGCCGTGGTTCAGACCCGACCCCGCCGAGGATGGCGTCTGGGAACTCGCGCTGCCCGGTGCGGCGCCGCAGCTCGTGTCCCTTGATCGCGCCGTGGCCGATGCGAGTAAGCGCGATGTGGCGTTGTTCACCTGGGGTACTGCGGAGGCGAAAATCCTGGCGGAACTGTTGGATGCAGCCGCTTCGGCCGACCCGAGCGAGGGGCCTTCGTAACTCATTTGTTCACTCCGGCCTTTATAGGCGCCGATGGACATGGGGTGCAGCCCCCCTGCACCGCGAGCGCCGCACCGCGTGGCGCCGCCAGTTCGATCCCGCGGGCGATACGGCAAGGATCTCGCCCGCATGGTGCACGGAGAGGTCTTACCATTGTATGAGGCGAGGGAGCCGGGACAGGTTTAGCAAGCTTGCGACAGTACTCCCGTCACGGCGTCGGATGTGTTCTCTATATCAGGGATCAGCTCCACCGGCGGCCGACCGGTCACAGTCCCGGGTACGTCGTGGGCAGGAATTCAGGGCATGTGCAGCTGACATTCGCAGGCGCCGCAGCCGGAGCCGCATTCACGAACGGCACGGGTATAATCGGGTGCGAGGAGCGCGGAATCACTGAGGGTAACGGTCCTGGCCGAGCTCGGCCTCAATTGTGTTAGCCGGCAGGAGGATGGGCGCTACATCCCGCATGCTGACACCCGACGTCACATAGATCAGCGGCTGAGACATATCGGTTTCTTGAGCTACGAATACCTCGACAGCCATTCCCTCTGCATCGGTCAAGGTGAGAAGCCGGCGCCCGTACCTGTCGCGGCGCTCCTCTTGTGGCTGCAGGGCCATTGGGAGAACGTGCGCCTGATACAGGTGAGACAGCACGTCGATGGCGCGAGAGCAAGCTGAGTACATCTCTCTCACCAGATCACTCTGGGGGCGGTTGAAGTAATCGCCGTGGTCGTGTACGACCGCATTGCGTAGGCGGACAATGGCGCTGAGGTGCTCGTCGGTCCTCTGCTTACGAACTGTTGTAGCGACAACGTCAAAGATGGCGCCGCGTTGCGGTAGGTTCCGCAGCCGGCCAGGCAACAGACAGAAGACGGTCTTCCAGTCACCAAATGCCATGCTGCGAAGGCCACGGAAAGTCTTGTTGGATGACTTGGCAACGATCTCGGCAACCGGCCTAGTCCAGTCGTCAGCAATAAGGCTTCCCCACGTCACGGACGCGAAGCGCAGGATGCGCTCCACCTCAGTCACTATCGTCAGGGTGATCTCCCGAGCGTCTTGGAGGCCGGTGCTACGGCGTAGGCGTTCGGATGCCTGCTGGGCTCGTCGTAACGCGGAGGGTATTGAGAAACCGCCGGACGAGGCGACGCTGAAGCCGAGAAGGCGCAGCACGGCATGGGGTACGGCGTGTACGTCGGGACTAGCTGCGGCCATCTGGTCCCCACCGAGTTCATCGAGGACCCTTAAGAGGGCTGGTCGACCGAGTTCCAGCAGTAGGTCCGCAGGGGCTGGGTGCGAGGCGACGTACTCGGCGGCCATCAACGCCGCAGCGGGGGGCTTTGTTGCGGACAGGTGCCGTACGGTCTCCTGCTCGTCCCAGTGGTCGAGCAGGACTCGCGCCAGCCCCTCGTAAAGTGCGGGAGCTCCCGTGTCAGCCAAGTGCAGCACACGGCCCGCGTCGACCTGAAAGCGTGACCGGCGCGCAGCGCCAGCGATCTGGCGCAGCACTAGGAGATAGGTAACTGGCGGCCCGGAGTTTGGCGACGTTAGGGCAATGCTTGTTGGTGCCTGTTCCGTAAGGCGGACTGCCTGCTGTAGTTCCAGGCCCGAGCTGGCGATGATGTTGAGGAAGCCCTGCAGGTCTCTCGCGTCTCTCGCTGTCCACAACACGCCAGCCCGGGCATTCGGCCGCAAGAGGCGAATTACCTCGTTCGCCTGTGCGCTCAGCTCGGCCTCGTATCGTTGTACGTCGAAACCGACCCTCTGTCGTGAAGTATCGCCGTGTGTTTTTGCGGATGCCGAGCTGGTCCGGGAAAACGGTAGGCCAGCGAGCACAAGGTCATACGGGCGAGACCTATCGGCATAGTCAATATTGTCATAGTGAGGTGGGTCCCAGATGACTGCGTCGGCGCAAGATGTTGGCAGGCCGGTGTGCGCTGCGTCGGCTAGTCGGGCATGGACGGGCGCAGCAGGACCCGAGCGCTTCATGTGCTCGACGAGCCGGGTTAGACTCGCCCGCCACCACCTACGAATCGTGGCCGGACCTGCCTCGGCGAACATCGCCGGAGCAACCCGGATCGGGCGCTGCTCCGGAGACGCTATCTGTTGCCTCCGCGGGTCCCAGGTTGCCAGGCTGCTGGCTGACGTTGCGTGCGACGTCAACAGCAGCGACAGTCCGGTCAATACGGCATCACGTTGCGATCTACTTAGGACGGAACGTGAGCGGAGACGTTGCTCGGCCTCGCGGATGGCAATACTGGCCGCCATCAGATAGCGCTGCTGAGACGGCAGCAATACTTGACTCACCGTTCGGGGTTGTCCGCGGACGTGACACCACAGGGCGCTCGGCTGAGCGATCGGAAGCGCCGTAGACTCGCCCGCGTCGGAGGTTTTCACCGACTCAGATCGAAGGCCTTGCCTTTCCCGTGTTTCGAATGTGGCATTATCTAGGGGAACCGGCCCTGCGGACCGCACCGACCTCCACTCTAATGGGTAACCTACAGATGCCCGACGCCCCTCGACCAGCGGCATTACCAAGTCGGTTTCGCTTGATCGGACCCCAGTAGTTGTTGCCCCGCACCGCGGACAACTCATCATGCCTTGCCGGACTACCGGCGTGCTTTCGGCGCTATCATCGCCAGCAAATAGAGCGACGGTTAGGCCCTCTGCGCTGGCCCCGATTCGCAACGCTTGGGCCGCCTGACCTTCTGTGCGACGTGGCTTGGCCAGTGGATGCTCACTGACGAGCGGGATGACCATACCGCAGGCACTGCATGGAGAGCATCTTGCCCAAATCGTAACGGCGAGATCGTCGTCAAACGCCCACCCCAGTTGCGCCCCTATAGAGTCAAGTATGCCATCGACGGCGTCCGATAGCTCGGTCGCGAGCCCCTGCCAGGCATGACCGCGATGATCGGTATCGTCATTCACCGCTACTGGCCGACGTGAATAATACGGGCTGCCCGCGGTCCCTGGAACTGAGGCTTGGCGCGCAGTTACCGAGTACTCAAAGAGCAGCCGACAAAGCAGATGTGGCACTGAGTGCAGCTCGACCGCAGTGGCGTCGCAGCCGAGTGTTGAGGCTGCGGCAGCTAGAGTTCCGACCCCAGCACACAGATCTACGACCTTGGGCCGTGGCCAATCACCAACGGTCGTATCGGAGAGCAGATCACGGAGCACGTCAGTGTCCTGACGTTCAACTGCCGCTCGAAGGACTCCATCCGCCGCTCCATCAGGTGTCAAGGTGAAGGCAACGGCCGCGACCGCGTACGCCTGCGGCCGCCTAGCAAACCAGGGATGGAACAAGGTCTCTGACGGCGACCAGGGTGGGAGGTTGACCGCGATCGGTTCCTCGGACTCTGCCTGTTCTGCGCGCGCGCCTTCAGCCACCAGCCGAGAATATCGATGATCAGAACAGCACGGCAGGCCCGAATACGCTCAGTAGGTCACCTGGGACAAGATCGGCCAGTGGCGGCAGCCACCGTTCAGGACCGTGGCCGAAAGTTCGAGATTAGCGCGTGTCTACTTGGCTCGTCGGCCACGCTCGTTGGCCGCGCCGCCACCGCGACCACCGCAGATGGTGAGCAAGGTCGACGCCGAGGGCGCGGACGCATCCTTTATGACACTTGCCGCTGTGGGGCCACCGTTCGCGGTGAGCGGTGGCGTGGCTACGTCGCGTCATTGAGGCACGCCCAGCAACCATCAAGGGCAAGACCAGGGCGCGAACGGCCGGCGCGGTGGACGTGATGGCAAGCCCTGGCTGCACGATCGCTCGTTGGTGAGGTTGCTGGTTGCTGGTTGCTGGCGTACCAATAATTGGCCTTCTGATGCCCACTGCGACCGCCGTCCCTGCCAGGGCCGGTCGCCAGGGATGCCGCCGTACGGGTCCTGATTGCCTCCATGAGGTCACTCGTCAACGCGGCGGCGGCCGGCCAGGGGGTGCGCGCTGGCCGCCGCTGCCGACGACGGGTGGCAGCCTCCGGGTCTATGCCGGCCTTGTCGAGCCACGCCGTCGCGGGACGACCGATGCGGTTGCTTCTGCCGCGGCATGAGATAGCTCGGGTAGGACGTCGCCGTAGAACTTGGCGGTGAAGTGTGGGCTGGAGTGGCGCAGCCGACTGGAGATGACCTTCATCTGGACGCCGGCGGCGAGTCCCATGGTGGCGGCACCGTGGCGGAGGTCGTGAAGTCGGATGGGTGGTAGTCCGGCTTGGGCGGCGAGGTGGTGGAAGTGGTCGGTGACGTCGGCGGGGTGTTGCCGCCCGCCGGTGAGGGTGGTGAAGACAAGTCCGGTCTTTGTCCAGGCAGCGCCAGCGGCGAGGCGTTCGCGGTGTTGCCGGGCACGGTGCGCACGTAGGACGGCGACGGTCTCGGTGTCGAGAGCGACCGCGGCCTCGCTGTCGGTGGTCTTGGGGGTGTCGATGGCGGTGGCCCAGCCGTGCTGGACGAGTTGCCAGCGGACGGTGAGGGTGGCGGCGTCGAGGTCGAGGTCGCCCCAGTGCAGGCCGCATGCTTCGCCTCGGCGCAGGCCGGTGAAGGTGATGAGGTGGTAAAGGGCGTAGAGCCGGTCGCCGGCGTCGTCGGTGTGGTCGAGGAATCTGCCGGTGTGTTCGGGGGTCCAGATCATGACGGGGCTGGGGGTCTTGCCGGTGTCGCGCCACGTCTTGATGCGCTGGTCGGTCCAGACGGTGGGCTTGGGTGGTCGGGCTGTCGGTAGTTCGACCATGAGGGCGGGGTTGGTGTCGATGTAGCGGTGGCGGCGCATGGCGTCGTTGAGGGCCTTGCGCAGGGTGGCGTGGATGACGTGCAGGGTTCTGGGGCTGACGATTCGCTGGTTTTTGACCTGGTCGCGCTTCTCGGGGTCGCGGCTGGCGCGCAGGGTGGCGATGGTGGTGTTGCGTTCAGTGATGGCGTCGTACATGGCGTCGATGTGGCCGGGGCGGAGTCGGTCGATGCGTAGGTGGCCGAGGTGCGGGATGAGGTACAGCCGGATGTGACCTTCGTAGGAGCGCAGGGTGCCTGTCTTGATGTTTTTGCGTCCGGCGAGCCAGTCGGTCAGGTACGCCTGCATCGTGGGCAGTTCGGTGGGGGTGATGTCCAGGTGCAGCGCCCGCCGGACCTGGTCCGGGGTGGGGATGGGCGCGCCGGTCTTGACGGCGGTTTCGATGAGGTCGCCGGTCTTGACGGTGGTGTGCGGGTCGGTGGGGTCGGGGACGGCGAGCGCGCCCCGGATGCCGTCCAGGACGGCGTCGGCGTCGGCCTGGGTGGCGTAGGGGCCGTGGCGGAGTGGGCGGCGGGTGCCGTCGGCGCGGGAGGGCACTTCGATCTGCCAGTGCCACTGGCCGTGGGTGCGGGACCAGCCGCCGCCGGGCCGGCGCAGCTGGGGACAGGAGCGTCCCAGTCGCCGGCCCGTGGTGGTGTCGCGGCAGCCGCAGCGTTTGAAGGTGGAGCCCTTCACTCATCGTCTCCTGGATGCTTCGTATGGTGCCGCCAGCGGTGCCGGGCGGAATCCGCTGGTGGCGGGGTCGTCGCATCCACGCTCACCTTCGCGTCGGCATCAAGTCGTCGGTCGTCATCGGTCGGAGCAGGGTCCTCGACCAGCAGGAGCTGGAGGAGGCCGGCGACTGGGACGATGATGCGGCTACCGGCCCGGATCAGCGGTATGGGGAACTGGTCGGTGGCGGCGAGCCGGTACGCCTGGGATCGGCTGATCCCGAGCACCGAGGCGGTGGTGGCGAGGGTGGTGGTGACGCCCAGGGCACGAATGCGCTCGACGGTCCACACCTCCTCGACGGTGGGCGGGGGCGGGGTGGTGGTGCTGTCGGTCGTGGTACGGATGGTTTGGTCAACGGGATTCGTGGGGCCGTACATAGTCAGGTTTCTCCTGGCCGTGAGAGGGATGGCTGTGCTGTTCGAGCGAGGTGATCCCGCCGGGGTCGACCGGCGCAGGGGTGGCTGCTCCGCCACCGTCGCGCCGCTCCGGTGACAAAGGCGGTGGCGTCGGGTTGGTCGGCATGACCGGACTCACGATCAGCTCGGGTGGTGCAGGCGACTCGGCCTTGAGGGTCTTGAGGAGTTCGGATACTCGGGTGTTGGACACGGTGTGACCGGCTGCGCGGAGGGCTTCGGCGAGTGCCGCGCGGGTCAGTGCCTGTCCGTCCGCGGCGAGTCGGTCCCGGACCTTGCGTGCCGCAGGCAGCAGCTCGGCCACGTCGCCGGATGGCTGCGCGGACGGTCCCCGGTCCACTCGCCGGTGCCGGTCCGGTCCGCCGTGTCGGCGGCGAGCGTCCGGTGAGCGGACGGTCCGGGTGCTGGACCGGTCTCCCGCCGTGACAGCGGACCCGGTCGCCTCGTCCGGTCCACCAGCCGGAACGGTCCGCCCTGCCTCATCCGGTCGACAGTCCCCAACCGTCTCGGCGGTGGCGGGCGTGGCGGTGCTGGTTCGACCGAGGGCGATCTTGACCATGACGAGGAACCCGAGCGCGGGTACGGCAGCGGCGACCCAGCCGATGACCGAGGGTTCGGCCTCGACGACCTGTGCCGCCAGGGACAGGGTGACGGCGCAGGCCAACACGGTGGCCGGGAACACGGTGGAGGTGTGGGCGCGTTTGCGGCGGCGGAGTTCCAGGCCGGAGGCGATGGACATCAGCTCCAGAACGATCGCGTCGGCCCAGGCCAACCAGCCGGGTTGGCCGTGCGCGGCGGCCACGTTGTGCACGTGGGTGAAGCTGGCCGCCCCCGCTGCGCCGCCGATGGCCAGCATGATGACGACCTGAACGCCGCCCTCGACGCGGCTGCCGCGCGGACTGGTGTCCGGGTCAGGGATCGGTGTCGTCGTGGCCGATCACCTCCCTGACGCGGGCCGGGGCAACGGTTCGTCCGTCACCCGCTGGAGGCCGGACCGGGTGGCGGACCGACCCCGCGTTGGACAACAGTCGGGACGCCGACCAGACACCGGCTGCGGACCGCCCTCCGCGGACGCGCCGGACCGGGACGTGGTCCGGCCGCTGTGGGACCGGACGTCCGGTGCTCTCACGGATCTGCCAGCACCGGCCGAGCCGCTCACGACAGATGCGTGACAGACGCCGGCCGTTGCTGTCCGATCCGCAGCGGAGGTACTGTCCACCGCCGTCTTGCCGTCGCCGATCACGCGGCCTCACCCGCCCGGCTGGAGACGTCAACGGCATGCCGGGCCAGATCCGCCAGCCGCAGCCGCTGCCCTTCCCCGCCGGCCACGGCCCACACCGCCCCAGCCGGGCCAAGGCCCGCCATCGCGGCGTGGTCGCGGGCCCCGGTGGCAACCGGCACCATCAGCGGCACGTCGGCCAGCACACGGCGCAGGTTGCGCTCCCGAGCGGCCGAGTGCAGCCAGAACAGCACCGGCCACGCCCGCCCGATCGTCGCGAACAACTCCCGGTAGCCGTCCACCTTGCCGGCCAGGATCGACAACTGCTCGGCGCCGGTGTCGTACTCGACGAAGAACGGCACCTCGGCACCGCCGTCGACCCACCGGCCGTAACCATCCGGGCGCACCCGCGGCTGATACGCCCGCACCAACCCGGGATCCTGCCGGCTGGTGAACGTCCCGGCGCGCTGGCACGCCACCTCGGGCAACCACTCCAGCAGGCCAGTGCCCGGATGGGTGCGGGCGTGCCCGGCCAGGTCGGTGAAGAAACCGTTCACCCCGAGCCGGTGCGCGAGGCTGCGGGTCGAGGTCCAGCGCCGCCGCTCCACCCGGGCGTGGTCCCGCCGCGGTGGGCGTTCGTCCCGGCTGGCCGCGACGACCTCGGCGCCGAGTTGGTCGATGACGTAGTGGTACGGGTACGAGCCGCCGTCGGCACGCTGTGGCCGGAACCGGGCCACCAGCCGCAGCCGGTACAGGGTCCGCAGCCGCCGCTGGCAGAAGTCCAACGACGGGAACAGGGCGCTCGCGATCTGGAACGACGTCAACACGCCGTGGTCGTACAACCAGCCCAGCAGCACGCGGTCACGGCCGGTCAGCTGGGATTGGACCCGAAGGACCGGATCATCCACCGGCTACCACCTCCTTTCCGGTACGGAATGCCCGCCCCAGGGGAGAGACCCGAGACCAGGCAGGGTCTGTCGCAGGACAAGGTTCCAGCGCTGACAGACGGGCTGACCTGCGTTGTGAGAGGAAACCGGGGGTCTGTTCGGGGGTCCGGCTGAAGACTGACGTCAACGCTGCCCCCAAGCCCGACCCCCGAACGGGGATCAAGCCGGAAGTCGTCACTGCCAATGCCTGCGGCCGTAGTTAAGGGTGTCGGCGAAAGCACGAGAACTCCTTGGTTGAGGGTGTGGGATGTGGTGCTGGTGGCGTGGTCGGGTCACCACAGCGCCGCCGGAGCGGGAAGGGCCGGTTAGATACATCCCGGCGCCTACCCTGCTGTGGTCGCCACCCCAGCGGCGCACGTATGCGGGAGCAGTAGCGAGACGAATGGACTTGGGGTAAGCGCGCGGAGGTGGTTGGTGGCGAAGGTGGGGGCTAGCCTCTCGGGTCATGTCCGCCCCTGCGACACGTCCGTTGCTGTTCCTCGACGTGGAGGGCACCCTCATCCCGTTCGGCACACCCAAGGCGGCTGGGCCGGGCATGTCGCAGGGCCGCCGCGAGGCACCGGTCCTACCGGCCGATGCCCATCCCCTGCTGCACAAGGTCGATCCGGAACACGGCCGCCGGCTGGAGGCCCTGCCATGTGATCTGGTGTGGGCGACGACCTGGATGAGCGAGGCGAACGACGTGCTCGCGCCGCTGCTCGGGCTACCGACCCTGCCCGTCGTGGACTGGCCCGACGCCGACGACGTTGGCGTCCTGCACTGGAAGACCCGTGGGCTGATCCAGTGGGCACAGGGACGCCCCTTCGACGACGAGATCTCCCACGCCGATCAGCAGTGGGTATCGACTCATCACCACCGCCCGGCACTGCTACATCGAGTCGACCCACGTCGCGGGCTGACCGAGCAAGACTTCACAGTCATCGAGAGCTGGCTCATGCAGGCGCGGTAGAGCGAGCTCCAAGCCGTCGCGGCCGCCGCGCTTGACGGCTGTCTGCCACTCGGGACCGCCGCTGGCGAGATCCCGCACCATGCCGCTGGCGTTGGCGGCGGCCCGAGAATCGTGACGTCGTGCGGTCACGATCCGACCTCGATGAGGCGACACCTGCCGATGTTCCCCGGCACCTGCCATACCTGCTCGTCCGGCCAGTGGCGATACAACAACTGCTGCGTGGTCGTGGCGACAACGTTCGGCAGCGGCTCGCGGAGCAGGTCGGCCCGCAGTCGTTCCTCCCGCTCGGCGTCCTGGGCGACCAGCAGAACCGCCCCGACCGGCACCAGCCGGTCCGCACGCCGGTAGCCGGCCAACAATCCACCCAGCCCTGACGCCGGCCGCTCGTGCTCGGCGACAACGTCGCCGATCGGGCCACGATCGACGTGTACCAGGAACCGCAGGCACCGCCCATCCTGCAGCCAGACGCCGTAGCCGTCGGCCCGCAGCTGCGCCAGGTCGTGCTGCCGCAACCACGACGAGGTCTCCATCGTCGCCAGCCACTGGAACAGCTCGCACCGCCCCGGGTCGCGCCGCGACACCTCGACCAACGGCAGGAACAGCAGAGCATCCGCCCGACCGGAGGACCGCTGACCCAACCGCAACGGAACCGGCCGCCCCGACGCCGTCAAGGCACGCCGGAGCACCTCCGTCCCTTCGGCCGTGGCCTCGTACCACCAGGTATGGGTCCGGTCCTCCGGCGAACGCTCGCGGTTCACCAGTCCCGCCTCGTGCAGCCACACCAGGTCCCGGTGGGCCGTCAGCCGCGACACCGCGCAGACAAGCGCCACGTCCAGCGTCGACGCGGAACCGTGCTGCGCCAGGTACGACAGGATCCGCCACCGCCGCGGGGACAACCGCCGCGTGGCACCCTGGTCACCCATTCTCCGATGATCCCTCCGCGCACCGCCGGTCCAACATCCTGTTTCCCACAGCCCGCAACAGAGAGTGGTCGATGTTCCGGCCGGGAGATCGGTAGCCTGGACCGCCCTGACCGGAGACAGCGTTCGCCGTGGGCCGTTGGGCGAGGCGTCGACGGGCCGTGCGAGCACCCACATACCCAAACCGGGTTTTGGGGCCGATTTTGGAGATCACTGTTCAGTGAATCAGCCGAAGATCCGAGGACAGAAAGCGCGGTAGGGTCAAATCAGACCGCTAATAGTTGATCTCTAAGGTCGGCGCCGCACTGCGGCGCTGATCTTCAGAGGCGCGCGACAAGCCCGTCCCGACTCGGCGATGATGCGCCACGCCTCGACACGATGGTTACTTGAAGTAACAACGCGCGCGGCCTGTCCAGCCACAGCTCTGGCACCCGAGATTGCGGCGGGGCCGCTCCCGGAAGGAGCGGCCCCGGAGTTCGGCGTTCAACCCATTCGATCAGTCCAGGCGGCATCGAGGATCACCTGGTACGCGCCGATCCGCACGGGCGACAGCGTCAGTCGCTCGTGGGCGAGCAGCTCACCCGTCTTCGGGTCGAAGATCAGGAGAGACTGCGCGTCGTGTTCGCGGTCGTCGAAGGTGACGGCGACCCCGTCCCGACCGGCGCGATCCGTCACCTGCCCCCGCCAGCGGAAGCCGGGCACGTCGGCGAGGACCCGCAGGATCTCCGCTCGGGCCGCACGCGGTATGACGAACTGCGCGTAGATAGTGCTGACTTCCTTGCTCGCGGCGCCCGGCCCGTACTCGACCCTGAGCAGTTCGCGCAGCCGCGACGGGTCGGCCGACGGTGGCGTGAACTCCATGGGCGGCAGCGGGATCATGGCCGGAGCCGCCGCGCCGTCAACTGCCGGACGCGAGTCCAGGTTGCGTTGCCAGTAGTCGCGGGACTCCTGGTCGGGGTACTGCGGCTCCAACTGTGTGTTGATCTGGCTGCCGGTCCCGTCGGCGGCCTGCCAGACCTTCGTCTCGTCGGCGAAGGCGACGTGGTGACGGCCGTCGGCAGAGGTCATCACCGGATCGCCCCACACCTTCGTGTGGTGGTACATGTAGCGCCCGCCGAGGTGGTCGTACTCCGCGTCCTTGATCTTGCCGGCCAGCGCGCGCAGATGCGGGCCGGCGTCTGGTGGGTCCGTATCGAACTGGTACGAGACCGGCACGAGCACCGATCCCGCTGTGCTCCCGGGCCCGTCCGGAACGTCCGGTGAGGGCCTGTCGAACGGCTGGAGAACGGCCACGGCACCGGCCGCGACCGCCAGCATCCCCGCCGTCAGAACCAGCCGGCGGGTCCGGCTCACGCGACGACGCCCGGCGACCATCTCGGTGGTGCCGGCGCGGTTGATCAGTTCGTGCGCCGAGACCAGCGGCGGTGCGACGGCGGCGGGCCGGGCCGGGTCGACCGGGCCGAGGAGGGTACGGGTGCGCTCTGCTCCGAACATCACAGTTCCTCTCGAGTGGTCGCCAACACGGGGCGACGCCGGGACTGAGCGGGCCGGTCCGACATCGCCTCAGCGAGGCGGCGACGGGCGCGATGCAGGCGCACCGCCGCGGTCGCCCGAGTGCAGCCAAGAACCTGGGCCGCCTCGGACACCGTCAACTCCTCCCAGCCGATCAGCCGGAGGATTTCCTGGTCGAGTTCGCTGAGAATGGCCAGCACGGCCCGGACGTCGGCGATCGTCGGGTAGGCCGGTGACCTGGTCGAGGTCTTCCGGGTCGAGGTCAGGCAGAAGGACCGTCACGTCGCCCACGGTGGTCGTACGCATGTCTTTCCAACCTGTTCGAGCGCGGTGAGTACGCCGCGGACACGTGTCGAAGCAGTAAGGATCAGTGGTCGCGGCCGAGAAGCATGTGCGGGTACCCCTTGTTGATTTGCTCGCCGAGCTCGATGCCGAGGGCGACGATGAACGCGTCCAGGCGTTGGGTGGCGTCGCTCACGTCCACGGCGTCGCCCTTGAACTCGAACTCGACGAAGTCGCCGGCGTCCACGACGTGGTCGAGGACGATCTCGACGTCCGGCAGGGTCCATGCCTGGCGGGTCTTGTCGACCGTCACCAGGGGCTGGAAGTCGAGGGATTCCAGCAGGAGGCGGATGGTCTCGGCGTCACCGACGGAGGTTTCGTACTCGTCGGCGTGGGTCTTGACCACGGCGTCAACCGGGTGCCAGCGCTTGAAGTTGATCGACGCTCCGTGGTCTTCCGTACGGAGACGCAGCCAGTCGGAGATCACGTCGGAGGCGAGGAAGTCGCGGTGCGGGGCGTTGTAGTAGGCGTCGACCTGCCGGGTGGGCTCGGCGGGTTTCGCGCCGAGTTCGGCGAGCCTGGCCTTGAGAACCTCGGCATCGGCCAGGCGGTACTTCTTCTCAACCTCGATGTAGCGCACGGTGTTGTTCCTATCAGTCGGTGTACGGGCTGGCGTGGAGCACGGCGCGGATCTGCGTGATGTCGTCGGTTTGGAGAGGATGGTCGAGTGCCGCGATGATGGCGTCGATCTGGCTGGCGTTGCGAAAGCCGGCGAGGATCGCGGCGTCGGGTGCGTGGTGCAGGGCGTACTGCACGCAGAGGTGGACCATGGCGCTGGTGCTGTGGCCGTACCGGTCGCGCAGGGGCGCGAGTCGGGCGTGGACTTGGCCTCGGTGGTCCGGCGTGAAGGCCGGGTCGGTGCTGCGGTGGTCGGCGGCGCTGTACTGCCGCTGGTCGGGGCCGGATCCGGTCTGGAGCAGAAGGCCCTTCCCGAAGACCTGCTTGATCAGAACCCCGACGCCGTTGCGATGGGCGAAGCGGAAGATGTCGGTCTCGTGGTCGCCGTACGGCTGGCTGAGCAGGTTGTAGCGGGCGGTGAGCACGTCGGGGCGTGCCTGGTCGAACAGGTACAGCCAGCGGCGTGTCTCGGCCGCCTCCGGTCCGTCCGCAGTGGCCCATTCCTCGGCGAACCGGTGTGGCGCCCGCATGCCGACCGCGCGAATGACCCCCTGGTCGCGCCAGGTGTGCATGAGGTCGACCGCGTCGGGCAGGTACCGGTCGTCGGGGCCGAAGTCACTGCTGTGGAGGAGGTAGATGTCGAGGTGGTCGGTGCCGAGGTTGTCCAGGGTGGTGGCGAGTTGCGCGCGCATCTGCGCAGGGTGGTAGGCGTGACGGGCGGTGCCAGCGAAGTAGCCGACCTTGCTGGAGATGGTCAGGCTCTGCCGTGGGGCGAGGCGGAGAAGCCGGCCGAGGAGGCGTTCGGAGTGGCCGAGGCCGTAGACGTCGGCGGTGTCGTAGAGCGTGACGCCCCGTTCGAGGGCGCGTACGAGTCCGGCGAAGGCTGCGTCGGGGTCGACGCCGTCCCAGCCGATCGGGGTGCCTCGGTTGGTCGCACGGCCGCCGATGGTCCAGCAGCCGGCTCCGATGACGGAGACGTCGGCGTTAAGACCGACGAGATGGCGTCGCGGCAGGAGGCTCATGGGGTCGGGTCCGTTCAGGTGCCGCACGGGTCCGCCGCGTTGATCAACTGCCAGCCGTGGGCGGCGGCCCATCTTCGGTGTTCTTGCCGGAGGATGTCACGGCGGTCGGCCGGCAGGGCCGCGGTGACCGTAGCGACGACCGGTGCCAGGTCACTGCGCAGCTGGATCAGGAGAGCGTCGGCCGCGTCCTGGCATCGCGCGTCGAGATCACCGTCGTCCGTTGCGCTCGGATCGGTGCGGGAGAGTTCGTCGAGCATCGTGCCGAACAATCGGTAGGCGGCGTCCTTCAGCAGCCGACGCAGGTTACGGACCATGGCGTACGGCCGGCCGGTGAGGATCTTCTCCAACGACTTGAGGGTGTAGTCCAGCGCGAAGTTCCGGTCGATCCACAGCTGGGAGCGGCGGGCGAGGACCCCGATGCGCCAGTCCGCGTAGCGGGCCTCGACCCTTCCCATCGACGGGTCGGCCCGCCCGGTGAGTCCGGCCGCTTCAGCACGGCGGGTGTAGGCGGCACCGATCAGGCATTCCATGCCGACGAGCAGATAGCTGATGCCGGTGTAAAAGGGACGTCCTGCGGTGTGGGCGGCGACCCACCGCTCGTCGTGGACCCCATCGATGATTTCGGCGACGCTCAGCTGGGGTTGCGGTTGCAGCAACAGGTCGGTGCGGCCCTGGAAGGCGTACGTCTGACGTAGCTCGGCTGCGGTCATCAACTGGTCGAAGGTGATGTAGGTGAATCGCGGCGGCACGCCCAATGCGGTAAGGGTGCGGATGGCCAGGGCGTTCTGCTCGCCGGTGGTCTCCTTGTTGAAGCGGTCCAGGATCGAGGTCACCCCCGACTCCACGCCGAACAGGCAGCGCCGCAGCTTCCGCTCGACCAGGCCCCGCCAGAGGTGACCGCGGTCGAGGTGCCAGGCTCGGTCCCGGTCGGGACGGACGACCTGGTCGACCCGGCAACTCGTCTCCCAGGTGAAGCCCGTCTGGGCGAGGGTGTCCGCGACCTGCAGGGCGCGGGTGACAGCGTCATCGCCGCGTCCGATGAACTCCTCGTCGACCAGGTAGATCGTCCTGTTTAGATCCGGGTGCCGGTCAAACACCGCCCCCATCTGACGCAGGAGCCAGGGCAACGCGTCGGGACGCGCCCCCGCCCATTGCCCCTTGTGCCCGCGGGGGCAGAACGAGCAGTAGTTTGTGCAGCCCCTCGACGACTCGAGTTGGGCGACCCCACGGTGCGCGAAGGTGCGGTCAAGCAGATCCAGTTCCGGCCACATGTCGGTCTGCGACCGGTTCGCCACGGTCGCGGTCCGGCGGGAAAGGTTGATCGGCAGCACGGTACGCGACCGCTTGGTGCCCCGGAAACCAATGCCGCGGATCTGCCCGACGTCCAGGTCTCCATGCCAGTGGGCCAGCACGTCGGCCATCGTGGGCTCTCCCGCCCCCCTGCAGATGAGCAGGTTCGGATAGCGATCCAGCAGGATCTGCTCGTTGCGGACGGTCAGCGAGCCGCCGGCGACCACCAGGGGCGGCCGGTCGAGGGCCGTGACTGCGTCCAACAGGCGGACGGCGAGGTCATGCTGGCCGAAGGTCACCGACACGCCCAGCACCTCCACCCCGTCGCGGACCCGATCGACGATGTCGTCCAGTCCGAAACCGAGCTGCATATCCATCAGTTCGACCTGCCCGAGCAGGGTCGACCGGGCCGCTCGGGCCAGGTCGGAGATCGCCAGCGGAAACCGGGGAAGCGGGAAGTGCTCCGGGTGGTACAGCGACGCCAACAGCAGCCTCGGCCGCAGCAGCCGTCGCTGGCCCTCTGGAGTGAGTTGCGCGGTGGACAGCCAACTGTCCGGGTCGATCACCGTCAGGTGGCCGGCGGTCCACGCGGGCCATGCCCGGCTGCCGTGCGGCTGCCCGGAAAGGTCGGCGGCTGTCCATGGTCCTGACGGCTGTTGGATGAGGACCAGCCTGCGGTCCAGGGTTCCGGTCACCACCACTGTCCGCTCCTCCCTCATTGTCAAGCTGAGGGCGGCGCGTAGGGCGTTCGGGTCCTCCAACGGCACCGCCGCCAACGGCTCGCGACGGGGCGGGATGCAGCCGGTGGCGTGCGCGCAGGCGTACAGCAGCCGGTCGTGGACGGACGGGAGCAGGTCACGCATGGAACACCTCCGTGACGAACAGGGGTTGGGCATGGGCGTGCGTCGCCGCCCCTGCGGTAGCGGCAGAAGAAGAGAGCGGTGAAAGGGCGGGAGGGCCAGCTCAGCGCGGCGTGGTGGATCCGGCCCCGCCGTGGTGTCGGGCGGGCCAGCCGAGGAACCGGTCGAACAGGTCCGTGACGTCGCCGGTGGTGCTCGGGTGGAGCTGGTGCAGGTCGTCGATGGCCTCATAGAGCAGGCCGGCCAGGTAGACGAAGAGGCCGACCCGGTTGTCGCGGTATTCGGCCAGCAGTGCGAGCCGCGCCCGTCCGCAGGGCCAGGGCTGCCCGCAGCGGCGGCACAGCCAGAGCGGACGCAGCGGCAGATGCTCCGTCGGTACCGCCCGGCCCAGCTCCGCCGGGCTTGCTCCGTTGCCGCTCATCGGCGGTCGCGCTTCCGCGCCTGCTGCTCGAACACGATTCGCCAGGCGTGCGTCAGCAGCGGCAGATCGGCCACCGGCCGTTCCACCGGTTGAGCGCGATCCGTGAGGTCCCGGGGCAGTTCACCGGTCGCGGCGTACCGCGAGACATACACGGTCATGGCCGACCCCGGACCGGCGCTGGGGTCGGTGCGCGGTGGGCTTGCCGGCGCGCCGGCGAGCCCACCGCCGTCGGCCAGCGGCAGGGAGCGGACCGCCGGTCACCAGCCCTCGCAGCCTCGATGGCGGTACGCGAGCGGGGAGTCACCCGTGCGGCCGACGGGGTGCCGGGCGTGAGCACTTGCCGGTGCGTCGGGTCGCCTTCCGACCTGCCGCCCAATGGCACGTCCATCTGGATCTCCCTGGCGTGTGGGTGCCGCTGGCCCGTCGGCGTGCCATGGAGTCGAGGTGAACCTGGACCGGCCCGCCGACGTGTTCTGGCGTTCACGATCGCTGGAATGACGGGGCGGAGATAGACGCACGGTGGTGGGCCACGGTGCACCTCACCGTGTCTGAACTGGGCTGACGCCTAGGGGACGGGCGGCGCCCGTACCCTAGAAGGCTCGCTTCAGAGAATCCGCCACCGGCGCAGGTCCGCCCCGTCGTCAGCGAGGCCGGCAATCCGGCGATGCACTTCGTCGGCGGCCTCGGTCCCGGGGCGGGACTTTCGGGCGTTGGTAGCGATCATCTGCAGCTCGCGTAGCTGGCACAGCTCCTCGAACTGGGACCAGGAGGTGACATCCCAGCCGTAGGCGGCGGTGAAATCGGCGAAGGCTCCCGGGCCGGGCGGGTCGAATCGGCGGCAGTGGACAGCGACCGTGGCGATGTCCCACTCGCGGGGTCCGAGGGCGGCACCGTCCCAGTCGGCGAGTACGGGCGTGCCGTCGAAGCGCCGGAGCGCGTTGCGGATCTGCGGATCGGACTGGATCAGGCTCGTGCCGCGGGGAAAGCGCATCGCTTCCCAGCCGGCAGCCAGCGTCTCGAGCCGGCTCATCAGCAGATCCTGTTCCTTGCCGTTCAGGATTTCCGAACGGGTCACGGATCGCTCGATGCCGTGGATCGGCCGCAGTACGGGCAATGGCACCGGCGGAGCGGGCAAGGCGTGCAGGTCCCGGAGAAGGCTTCCGAGCTCGGAGACGGTGATGGGATGGTCGTGTGCCGGGTCCAGACGCTGCCAGACCGTGACGGCGTGCCCGCCCACCGCCGACGGCTGGGCCAGTCCTGGGTGAAGGCCCACCGTGGGGAACCCTTGGTCCACCAGCCAGTCGACCACGGCTACCATCGCGCGCACCCGATCCAGGTCCTGGTCGCCGGGTGCGATCTTGACGACCACGTCACCGACTGCGTAGACGGCGTTGGTGTGGTGCCGCAGCAGGGTCGCGTTCGAGTCGGGGTAGCCGAGGAGACGACATACCTCGGCGAGCACCGGCCGGGTGCGCGCCTCGACGAACATGGGGCTCCTAGGGACCGAGTGCGGCTGTGGTCCCAAGACTACGGGCGCGCTCGCGGCAGGCCTGTACGTAGTCCGTCAAGGTGGCGACCTGACCGCGCCGGCTCTCTTCAGGGATCGCCCTGGCCACGTCGGTCGCCCGGGTCAGGATGATCTCCGTCCGCTGCGCCTCGGGCAGGTCCGCGACAGCATCACGCGCGGTCACCGCCGCCTCGGTCGCCCGCCGGTCCCGCGCAAGACATATCGACCGGTCCAGGGCGATGAGCGCCACGTCGATCGGTACGGCCGGAACCGCGCCGTAAAGCCGCAACGCCTCGTCCTGGACCCGGTACGCCTCACCCGTGTCACCGAGCCAGGTGTACGCGCCGGAGAGGTAGAACAACAGCCGCTTCGCCGGAAACCTGAACGCCACGTCGGTATCCTCGTCGCCGGCCTGATCGAACAACCGGCGCGCCTGATCGACGGCCGACCGCGCCTGCTCGGCGGCGCCGATTCTGGCCAGGGCACGCGCCCGGCCCGCAGCCGCCAGGGCACCCGACGACGACGCGATCGACGTGACCGCCAGAGCCGCATCAGCCAGTGCGACGGTCTGGGCGGGATCCCCGAAGTAGTACGGCAACATCGCCGCCTGGGCCCGCACGAGCACCCTGAAACGAGCCTCCCCGCTGTCGTCCGCCGCGTGGATCGCCGTGCCGTACCACCGCCGAGCCTCGGCCACATCCCCGAGCCTCATCAACGCGTCGGCGCACATCGTCGCCAGCAGCGCCGCCACCCCGGACAACCGGGCCTGGACCGCCGCCGGCTGGCGCCGAAGCGACAGCACCTGAATCTCTCGGCAGTCGGCGGCCAGCAGCGACAGCATGATCTGCGGCGAAGCTGAGGGATAGACCCTCAGGTGCTCGCCAGCAGCTTGCTCGATCAGCTCAAGCTGCCGAGGAGCGACACTCGACGCCGCCAGAGCCTCGTCCAGTCCCAGACGGAGTCTGACCAGGCTTCCGACCTCGCTGGCCCCCACACCGGCAGTCGATCGATCCGCTCCACCCTCCACGGCCACGCGACTGGCGTCACGCGGCACGACGCTGTCCTCGTCGCGGCCGAGCCCCATAGCCGGACGCGGAATGTTCAGACCGGCCGCGATCCGTTCCAATACGTCGTAGGCCGTGACCTGCCGGACGCCCTTGGCGATCTCAGTAGCGCGGTTGGCCGAGACGCCGACAAGAGCTGCGATCCTGCCGTAGGACACGCCCCGGGCGTGAAGGAAGCGGAAGACCGCAGTGATGTCGCGTCGCTGCAGAAACTCACTGATCGGACGGCCGTTCCAAAGCCCGGAACTCCACCACTCGGGATCCACCTGCGCGGCCACGATCACCTCCGACCGGACGACGACCATTTGCCAGCACAGCGCATCCGCGCCGTCACATCAAGTCGAAGGTCGTCGAGTCGACGACACCACCCCAGAGTCGCCGCATGCAGCAGCATCCGGAACACCCACGATGGGCCCTCACGATGTCCCGCACGAGATCAACCGCAGTCTCCGGAGCAGACCCATCTTTCGTCCTCCGACGGGCCGAGTCGAGGCGAAGGCACCCGATGACTTGGCCGGGGCGGTGACTGGACCAGCGCGCCCTAGCTCCGCGCGCCGGTCGGCTGGCCCGCCCGACGCGGCGGCCAGGCCCGTACCCGGCGTAGCCGATATGAGTTCAGACTCGACTCAGCAATGGTCTGGCCAGACTGCCCTATACCGAGAGCAGAGACTCCTCGTTGGAGGTGATGAACTCTTTCAGCGCGTCCGGCTTGAGATCCACCGCAGGCAGCTCGTCGATCCTCAACCGGTCAAGCTGATAGCCACCACGCGACGGGTCAACGAACTCCTGCCCCGTACGGGCGTCCTCATTGAGCTGAAGTAGCCGACAGGCAAAGAAGTGCTGGACCGCTACGCCCTCACCAGTGGGGGCGGTGAACAGGAATACTTGGGCGAACCGGTCGGCCTCGGCACCAAGTTCTTCGTACAACTCCCGGCGAAGCGCGGCCTCCAGTGAGGCATCCGTCGACTCCACGCCACCGCCCGGCGTCGTCCAATACGGCGCCTGGCCGGGCTTGATCCGCCTGATCAGCACGAGACGGTCCTCCTCATCCAGAAGAATGGCCCGCACCGACCTACGCATGATCCGCCGCACAACTAACCCCCATCCGCACCCGGAGGATGCACCGGCAGCAGAGCACCCACTTGATCTATGGGTCTGTCCGCCGGCATCGCACCGCGTCCCACCGGCCCGGGCCAGGTCCAACGGCTCCCGAGCACCCACCGAGCGACCACCCACCACCGACGTACACGAAAAAGGCCCCGACCCAGTGTGAACCACCAGGTCAGGGCCTTGATCGTTGGTGCGCCGCCAGGGACTCGAACCCCGAACCCGCGGATTAAGAGTCCGCTGCTCTGCCAGTTGAGCTAGCGGCGCTCGTTGGCAACGGAGAGAACATTAGCAGGTCCCTGAGCCGGGTTCCAATCCGATACCCGGCTCACCTGTTCGGCCGAGCTTAACGGGCAGAAGCCACGAAATCGCTCGTCCGACCGCTTGACGGGACCAGCGCGGCGGCGTCGATACGGCACCATGTCGCCAGGCACGCGAGAACTGAGGTGGGAATGGGCAGGTTCACGCGGGCCGGGGCGATGGTGGGTGCCCTGGCCCTGGTGGCGTCGTTGGCACTGACCGGGTGCGGAGACGACCAGAAGAAGGCCGCCGAGTTCGTCGGCGCCGCGGCTCCGGGTACGGGCGCACCCGCGGCCTCGCAGGAGGCCGAGACCTCCGCGCCGGCCCAGAGCCTGACGGTGAGCCCGGCCGACGGGGCGAAGAACAAGCCGGTGAGCACCGAGATCAGCGCGAAGCTGCCGGGCGGCGGCACGGTGTCCTCGGTCACCCTCGCCTCCGCCGACGGCAAGCAGGTCGCGGGCAGGATGCGGCTGGACGGTTCCTCCTGGGTGCCGTCGGCCCCGCTGAAGTACGGCACCGCGTACACCGCCACGGTGACCGGCACCGGCACCGGCGGCGAGCCCCGGCAGGGCACCAGCACCTTCACCACCATGGCCAAGCCGAAGTCGATGATCAGCTCCGGCCTCTACCTCTTCGACGACAAGACGTACGGCGTGGGCATGCCGGTGGTCGTCGAGTTCCACCCGGGCATCCCGAAGAAGGACCGGGCGGCGGTGCAGAAGCGGATGTTCGTCAAGACCGACCCGCCGCAGCCGGGCGCCTGGCACTGGGTCTACAACGGCACCCAGGCCTACTACCGGGCTCCGGAGTACTGGAAGCCGGGCACCACCCTCGACGTTCGGATCGCGCTGGCCGGCATGCCGCTGAGCAACGGCCGCTACGGCAACGTCGACCGTACGGCGACCGCCAAGATCGGCCGGTCCTTCGTGATGAAGGTCGACAACAACACCAAGAAGATGACCGTGTACCAGGACGGCGAGATGGTCCGCACCCTGCCGGTCAGCCTGGGCAAGAAGAGCACTCCCTCCTCCAGCGGCACCCTCGTGGTGATGGAGAAGAAGGAGAAGACGGTCTTCGACACCATGGACGACCCCGACCCGGACAACCGGTACCGCACCGACATCGACTTCGCCCAGCGGTTGACCTGGGGTGGCGAGTACATCCACGCGGCGCCCTGGTCCGAGGGGGTGCAGGGTAGGCAGAACGTCTCGCACGGCTGCGTCAACGTCTCGATGGCGATGGGCCGCTGGCTCTTCGAGCAGACGAAGATCGGCGACCCGATCACCATCAAGGGCACCGAGCGGCGCGTCGCCCCCGGCAACGGCTGGACGGCCTGGAGCCTGAGCTGGTCGGAGTTCGTCAAGGGCAGCGCCCTGCCCGTGCCGGACGGCGGCTCCGGCCCGCTGCTGTAGCACTCACCCGGTCGGGTCGGCGGTCACGCCGGCCCGACCGGAGCGGCCCGACCCGCGCCGCTCACTGGTGCGTGGGGGCCAGCGGAACCGAGCAGCCCTCGCGAAAGCCCCACATTTTGCCGATATTCGCACTCCCCGATCGGCGTGTTTCTGTTCACGGCCGGCAACCGACCGGCGCTCTCTCGCGTCAGTGGGAGAGGATGGGGCATCGGGGACCACGACTGTGAGGGAATCATGCGAGCTACCCACCACCGGCTGACCCGGCGCGCCGGGCGGCGCCGCGCACTCGCGGCGGGGCTCCTCGCCGCGACGCTGGCGCTCACCTCCGCCTGCACGGGCTCCGGCGACGACAAGCCGTCGAGCTGGCAGGGCAGCGGCGAGAGCGCCCCGAAGGCCGCGGCCACCATCACCGAACCCAAGGCCGACGCGACCGACGTCCCGGCCTCCACCGGCATCACCTTCACCACGAAGGACGCCAAGGAGACCAGCGTCGAGCTCACGGACGCCGGCGGCAAGGCCGTCGAGGGCGAGCTGGCCGCCGACGGCAAGAGCTGGCTCCCCGCGGGCGCCCTGGAGTACGGCGAGAAGTACACCGCCACCGTCACGGCGACCGGTGACGACGGCAAGCCGGCCACCGCGACCAGCGCCTTCACCGTGATGGCCAAGCCCGACAAGCAGGTACGGATCACCAGCTTCCTCGGCGACAACCAGGTGGTCGGGGTGGGTATGCCGCTGATCGTCCGGTTCGGCCGGGCCATCCCCGAGGACTACCGCGACGACGTCCAGCGCCGGATGACCGTCACCACCACGCCGGCGCAGGCGGGGATCTGGCACTGGTCTAGCCCCACCGAGGTCCGCTACCGCCCGAAGGAGTTCTGGCAGTCGGGCACCACCGTGTCGTACCGGGTGCAGGCCGGCGGGCTGCCGATGGGCGACGGCTGGTACGGCCGCTCCGACCTGACCGTCGATGTCAAGATCGGCCCGTCGCTGGTGATGCAGGTGGACAACAAGACCAAGCGGATGACCGTCACCAAGGACGGCAAGGTCGTCAAGACGGTCCTGGTCAGCCTCGGCAAGAAGACCACCCCCTCGTCCAGCGGGACCATGGTGGTGATCGAGAAGCTCCGCAAGACGGTCTTCGACACGCTGGAGGAGCTGGGCCCCGAGGAGGGGTACCGGACGAAGATCGACTACGCCCAGCGACTCACCTGGGGCGGCGAGTTCATCCACGCCGCGCCCTGGTCCGAGGGGAAGCAGGGCCGGGTCAACGTCTCGCACGGCTGCGTGAACGTCTCGATGGCCGACGGCAAGTGGCTCTTCGAGAACACCCGCATCGGCGACCCGATCACAGTCAAGGGCACCGAGCGCAAGCTCCAGAACGGCAACGGCTGGACCGACTGGAACATGAGCTGGGACGACTACGTCAAGGGCAGCGCCGTGCCGTACGAGGAGCCGGAGGCCACCCCGAGCCCGGAGGCCACCCCCGGCGACGAGGCTCCCAGCGTGGACCCCACCCCCTGAGCGGCCCAGACACGACGAAGGCCCCCTCCGCGAGGAGGGGGCCTTCGGGTCTGGGGTGACTGATGGGAATTGAACCCACGACAACCGGGACCACAACCCGGTGCTCTGCCAACTGAGCTACAGCCACCATGCCTTCCGCGCCGGTCGCCCGGGCGGTGCGGACTAATAATAGCCACACCTCGGCCACCCCCGTCCAGCGGGTTGCGCACCGCACGCCCGCAAGGGCCGACGCCCCGGTCTACAGCTGGGCGGCGATCCCCTTGGCCGTCTCCACGTCCGGTCCGGGCAGGGGTACGAAGATCGTCCGCCGGTAGTACTCCAGCTCGCGGATGCTCTCCCGGATGTCGGCCAGCGCCCGGTGGGCGAGGCCCTTCTGCGGCTGGCCGAAGTACACCCGGGGGTACCAGCGCCGGGTCAGCTCCTTGATCGAGGACACGTCGATCATGCGGTAGTGCAGGTGGGCGTCGAGGCGGGGCATGTCCCGGGCGATGAAGCCCCGGTCGGTGGCGATCGAGTTGCCGCACAACGGGGCGGTACGCGGGTCCTTGACGTGGCTGGTGACGTACTCCAGCACCAGGTCCTCGGCCTCGGCCAGGGTGACGGTGGAGCGCCGCACCTCCTCGGTCAGCCCGGACTTGCCGTGCATCGTGCGCACGATCTCCGGCATCGCCGCCAGGGCCGCCTCGTCGGCGTGGATGACCACGTCGACCCCCTCGCCCAGCACGTTGAGGTCGGGATCGGTGACGAGCGCGGCGACCTCGATCAGCGCGTCGCCGGCGAGATCCAGCCCGGTCATCTCACAGTCGATCCAGACGAGAAGGTCAGCCACCGGGACAGACTAGCCGCAGCCCTGGTGTCGCGCCTCGGCACCGGCGGCGGACCGGACCGCTAGGGTTTCCCCGTGCCAGCAGAACCGGTCGCGCCACCCGCCGTCAGCTCCGACGACCAGGGGGGCCGGACGGTCCGTCGGGTCGTCACGGTGCTGGCGCTGGCCGCCGTGCTGCCGGCCCTCTACCTGCCCGGCATGGTGCACGACTTCTTCGACCTGAAGATCTACATGCGGGCGATGGACTGGTGGTCGTCCGGGCACCCGCTCTACGACTACGTGCAGCCGGACCGGGTCCAGGGCGAGCTGTACTTCACCTATCCACCGTTCAGCGCGCTGCTGCTGCGGCCGTTCGCGATGCTCCCGCTGGGCGTGACGATCGCCGTCTTCACCGTCCTGACCGCGATCGGCGTGATCGTGACCACCCGCTGGCTGGTCCGCCCGGTGATCGAACGGCACGGGCTGCCCCGGACGTTCACCCTCACCGTGGCGGTGCTGCTGGTGTTCGCGGTGGAGAGCACCCGGGAGACGATCACCTTCGGGCAGATCAACATGCTGCTGGTGGTGCTGATCCTGGCCGACCTGCTCTTCGCCGTACCCGGGAGGCGGCGCTGGGCCGGGGTGGGCGTGGGGCTGGCGACGGCGCTCAAGCTCTTCCCGGGCATCTTCATCGCCTACCTGCTGGTGAGCCGGCGGTGGCGGGCGGCGGTGGTGGCCAGCGTCACCGCGGCGGCGGCGACGCTGCTGGCCGCGGCGTTCGCGCCCCGGGACTCCTGGCGCTTCTGGACGCACGAGCTGTGGGCCACCAACCGGGTCGGACGCACCGACTACACCGGCAACCAGTCGCTGTTCGGGCTGCTCAGCCGGATCGACGCACCGGCCAAACCGAACCAGCTGCTCTGGCTGGCCCTGGTCGCGGTCGTCGCCGGGTACGGCCTGTGGCGGGCGGCCCGCGCCGCCCGGGCCGGTGACGAACTCGCCGGGCTGACCCTCACCGGGCTGGTCGGCGGCCTGGTCAGCCCGATCACCTGGACCCACCACATCTACTGGTTCATCCCGGCCGTGGTGGTGCTGGTGGACGCGGCGCTGCGCGCGGACCGGGACACCGTGGCGGGGGGCCGGCGGCGCCGTCGACTGCTCGCGCTCGCGGTCGGCACGGCGTTCGTGATCATCTACGGGGTGGTGTCCTTCTTCGACTGGGGCGTGGCCCCGGCGCGTACCGACACCCCGGCGGAGTTCCTGGTGCGCAACGCCTACGTGCTGCTGGCCCTGCTGTTGCTGGTGACGCTCCCGGTGCGCCGGCGAGCGGAGCTGACCCCTGGATAAGTTGCGCTAAATGGACAGATCTTCCAGTGGCCGACTTTCGCCGCTAATCTGGCGACACCTACCGCAGACGTCTGTCGGGTAGCACCGATCCCCCGGTGAGGACGGCCCTCCGCGTCGGCAGCGCGGTGGGCCGTTCGCCGTGGCGGGTCAGTCCGCGCCGGCGGGCCGGGGGCTTCCGGGCACCGGTTCGGCCGTCTCCTCGGGACGCTCCGGCGGCCACGGCGGCAGGTCGGCGAGGGTGGCCGGACGGCGCGCCGGCACCGCGCCGATGGCGGCCCGGGACCGCTCGGGCGCCCCGATCGACACGAGCTGCGGCTCCGGCTCGGGTGCCGCGCCGAGGCCGCTGAGCGAGCTGACGCCCAACCGACCGGCGAGCACCGGGACCTGGTCCGGCTCGACCACGAAGACCACCTCGCGCGGGCGTACCGGGCGCAGCAGCACCAGCACCGCCAGCACGATCAGCAGGAGCCCGCCGGCCAGCGCGCCCCAGGCCACCGGGCGGAACCAGTCCGACCGCACCTCGGCCCGCAGGTCCAGGGCGAGGCCCGCGCCGCCGTCGGGGCGCATCACCACCAGGATCAACCGGCGGCCGGCCAGCTCACCCGGGGTCCACTCGACCGCGCCGATCCCCTCGCGTACCCAGAAGGGCGCGTCGAGCGGGGCGGGCGGGACCGCGCCGGCGGGCCCGGCGGTGGGCGCGGCGTCGGCGTCGGTCAACCGGACCGGCAACGGCCCGCGGGCCAGCGCGATCCGGTCGACCGTGCCGTGCGGAACCGGGGCGAGCCAGCGGCGGACCTCGTCGGCGGGCCCCAGCCCGACGAAGGCCGGCCCGTCGGCGGTACGCGCCGTCAGCCGCAGCCTCGTCCCGCCGACCCGGGTGAACGGCGCCTCCGCGCGCAGCAGTGCGTCGACGTCCTGCACCACCACCGCCCGGCCCGCGCTGCGCACCGGCTCGAACCGGGCGCTGAAGGTGCCGTCGGTGCTCGCGTGCCCGGCGACCAGGCTGAGGCCACCCCCCGCCAGCAGGGCGGGGATCCCGACGACCAACAGCAGCATTCCGACGAGCGACCGCACGAACCGCATCCGTTCCGTCTCCTTCGGTGTCCGGGTACCCGGCAGACCTTACCGACGAGACCGCCACGATCTGCGCATATCGGTGGGGACGGACAGCCGCCGGCCCGCCGGAGCGACTCCGACTCCGCCGGCGGGCGGAGCGGATCAGGCCTTCGGCGTCGCCTCCCGGCGGGTCCGGGCGAAGGCCAGTCCACCGAGGAGCAGACCGGCCAGCCCGGCCACCAGACCGGCGATGGCCAGCCCGGTCGCCGTCCCGTCGGTGTCCTCGTCGTCAGCGTCGTCGTCGGCCGCGGCCTGCCCGGCCGGCGCCGCTCCCGGCGTGGCCGAGGCCGAGGCCGAAGCTGGGGCCAGGGTGAGCACCGGCGCCGGGTTCTCCGGCTCCTCGGCGCCGGGCGTCGGCTCCTCGATCCACCGCGCGACGTTGCCGTCGGAGTACGTCTGCAAGGTCTTGAAGGCCATCCGGTCGACCTGCGGCAGCGGGCCCATCGAGACCGGGAACTCCTGGAACTGGCCGGGCTTCACCGCCGCGTCGCCGGTGGCCGTCCAGGTCAGCTTCGACACCGCCTCGGTGAGCTGGCTGCCGTGCACCTCGATCGGCGGGTCCACCTTGCGCTTCTGAACCGCCACCGTCCAGCCGGGCACCGGCATGGTGGAGACCGAGCCGACCGGCGCGTTCTCCGGCAGCACCACCTCGACCTTGGTGGTGGAGGCGGTGTCGCTCTCGTTCGGCACCCGGAAGGCGAAGCGGCCGTAGGAACCCTGCGTCGCCTCCTTCGGGTTGACGGAGACGTGCGCCGAGGCGGGCCCGGCGAAGCCGAGCACCGCCGTGGTGACGGCGGCGAGCGCGAGAGCGGCGGCGGTTGCGGGACGCCGGAGACGGATCATCTGTGGGAGAGCCTTCCTGGTTACCTGATCGGCACGGTGGCGGTCACCGTGGCCTGGTCGATGTCGGACGTGCGGACGGTGACGCGCAGTTGCCACTCGCCGGCGCTCGGGAAGTTGATCTCCCCGGTCACGTGGTTGTCGGTCAGCGGCAGCAGCGGGATGTCGATCGGCTCGATACCCGCCGACGGCAGCGCGGCGGTCACCTTCCACTCGGCCACCGGCTGCGGCCGGTTGTCCCTGGTGTACGCGTACAGGTGCAGCGAGTTGTTGCCCCGCTCGGCCGGATCCAGCTCCACCTGCAGCGAGTAGATCGGGCTGGTCAGCGTGGTGGAGAAGTAGCCGGCGGGGGCGCCGGCCACGTCATCGCCGGCCACCCGGGCCGGGGTGGTCTGCACCAGGGTGGCCGTCACCCCGAGCACCACCGCGGTGATCGCCAGCTCGGCCCAGATGGCCCGCCGCACCGGCACCGGGCGCTGCGCGGCGGTCCGCCGCCGCACCAGCCACCGGGAGTACGCGGCCACCGCCAGCACCAGCACGAACAGCCCCACCTTGGCCAGCAGCAGCCGGCCGTACGTGGTGTCGACGAGGGGCCGCACGCCGCCCACCTCGATCAGCCCCTGCACGATCCCGGCGAGCAGCAGCGCCGCCACCGCCAGTGCCGCCCAGCGGGACCAGATCGGCAGGATCGCCCCCAGCTCCCGCTCGTCGGCGCGGCGCAGCAGGAAGACCGCCAGCATCACCAGCCCGCCCAGCCAGACCGCCATGCTGCCCAGGTGCACCGCGTCGACGGCCACCGACACGGCCGGCGCCGGGGAGGCCGCCGGGTGCCCGGCCAGCGGCCAGGTGAACAGCCCCGCCCCGCCCAACACGGCCAGGATGAGCGCGTCACTACGACCCACCGGGCCCCGGGTCAGCGGGCGCAGCAGGAACACCGCCGCCGCGAGCAGACCCAGGCGCACCAGGTGCGCGGTGCCGTACGTGCTGCCGAGCATCTCGCTGAAGCCGGCCCCGGTGACGTCGGTCAGCCCACCCCCGGCGGTGTACGGCACCTGCAGCCACAGCTCGGCCAGGGTGGCCAGCGCGAGCAGCCCGACTCCCGCCCAGGCGAGCCGGGCCGGGCCCCGGCGGGACAGCCGGTGCGGCCAGAGAGCGGCGAGCACCAGCGCCGGACCCACCACCAGCAGCAGACCCACGTAGCCCAGGTACTTCGCCACCTTGACCGCGTTCTCCACCACCGGGTTCGCCCGGCTCTCCGCCCCCGAATCGGTGGGGGGGGTCGAGGGCGCCCCGACCGAGTAGGTGAAGGCGCCGGAGACCGGGTGACTGTCGGCGGAGATCACCCGGTAGCTGACCAGGTAGGTGCCGCGCGGCCCGGACGGGTCCACCGGCACGGTCACCAGCGCACCCTCGAAGGTGGGCTCGCCCCGGTCGGCCCGGGAGCCGTCCGGGGCGATCACCCGGATCTTGCCGGTGACCTTGCGCACCGACTCACTGAAGGTCAGCACCACCTCGGCCGGGGCGCTCGGCACCACGGCCGAGGCGACCGGGCTGCTGCTGGCCAGCACGGCGTGGGCGCTGGCCGGGGCGGCCGGGGCGAGCAGCAGCGCGACGAGGGTGACCAGCAGGCCGGCGGCGGTACCCAGCCGCGCGAGCCAACGACGATCGACGACGTTCATGCCGGCCATGCTCGCCGACGCGACGCCCCCGCGCCGACCCGACCCCGTACCGGCACCGGACCGGTCCGACCCCGGCCGGGCGGCGGCGGGCAGCCCCGGGACGCTCGGCCTCACCCGCGCCCCGCCACGACCGCGCGCGACCAGGGCCGGTCGGCCTCGCCGCTGACCCGGCCGAGCGCCCAGAGCAGGCCGGCCTGCACCACGGCGGCCAGGTGGCCGACCTCGTGCACCAGGGCGGTGGTGGAGTTGGCGATGTCGACCACGCTGGTGCCGGCCAGGCAGAGCGCCAGCACCAGCGCCACCGGCAGGAACGCCCGGGCCCGCTCCGGTCGCCACGCGGCCAGCGCGAAACCCACCGCGAGGGCCACGTCGAAGGAGGCCATCTCCCGGCTGGTGTGCGGATCGGCGGCCACGCCGAGCCCGGCCAGCAGGATCGGCAGCGCGATGGCGAGCTGGGCCACCGCGGCCACCGCCACCGCGACCCGCAGCACCTGACGACGAGCGGCCCGGACCGCCGCCGGCGAACGCGCGGCCAGCACCGGGTCGGCGGCGACCGCCGCCAGCACCCGGGCCGTCAGGTCCGGCACCTGCACGGAGCGGACCCGGGTGAGCCGGGTCACCTGCTCGGCGCGGGCCAGCCAGGACCGGCACTCGGGGCAGGAAGCGGTGTGCGCGTCCAGCGCCGCGGCCGGTGCCTGCGGGTCCTCGCCGTCCAGCCGCGCCGACAGCGCCACGCGTACGTCGTCGCACTTCATGAGCAGGTAGTCGGGTGGCAGTGCGGGAAAGTTCCCGACGTGGGCCGGGCCATAGAAAGGGCCGAACGACCCTGCTCGCCCCGGATACGCCGCGTAACCTCGGGTGACGTGATCCCCGCCCCGCGCGACACCACCGCCGGCCGCCCCGACGCGGCACCCGGCGCTGCGCGCGACCCGGCGACGCACTGGGCGTTGCGTGCCCGCGACGGTGATCCCCCCGCCCAGGCCGCCTTCGTCCGGGCCACCCAGGCCGAGGTGTGGCGGTTCACCGCCGCCCTGGTCGACCCGGACACCGCCGACGACCTCACCCAGGAGACCTACCTGCGGGCGTTCCGGGCGCTGGCCGGCTTCGAGGGGCGCGCCAGCGCGCGTACCTGGCTGCTCGGCATCGCCCGGCGGGTCTGCGCCGACCACCTGCGCACCGTGGTGCGGCGGCGCCGGCTCGACGAGTGGCTCGCCGCCGACGCCCACACCGGCCGCCCGCACCCGGACCCGGCCGGGCACCTCGGCGCCGCCGACCTGGTCCGCCGGCTGCCGGCCGAGCGCCGCGAGGCGTTCGTGCTGACCCAGCTGCTCGGCCTCTCGTACGCCGAGGCCGCCGCCGTGGCCGGGGTGCCCGTCGGCACCATCCGCTCCCGGGTGGCCCGCGCCCGGCACGACCTGGTCGACGCGGTCGGCGATGCGCTGGCCGGCTGAACGGTGGAACCAATCGGCCGGACGCGACGACCAATGATCGTGACCGCACCCCGCATCCGGGCCGCCCGCTGGCCCGCCGTCCGCCCCTGGATCGGGCTGGCCGCCCGGCTCGGCCTGGCCACCGTCTGGCTCGTCGCCGGCGCCGCCAAGGTCGGTGACCTCGCCGCCTCCGGGCGCGCGGTCAACGCCTACCAGCTGCTGCCGTACGACGTGGCCATGGTGGTCGGCGCGGCGCTGCCCTTCGTGGAGCTGGCGCTCGGCGCGATCCTGCTGGTCGGCCTGGCCACCCGGCTCGCCGGCGGCGTCTCCGCCGCGCTGCTGGTGGTCTTCGTCACCGGCATCGTCTCCGCCTGGAGCCGCGGGCTGGCCATCGACTGCGGCTGCTTCGGCAGCGGCGGCCAGCTCGCCGCCGGGCAGGCCCCGAGCTACCTCCCGGAGATCCTCCGGGACCTGGGATTCCTGGCGCTGGCCGGGTTCCTGCTGATCTGGCCCCGCACCCCCGTCTCGGTGGACGGCTGGCTGACGGGCGAATCCGCCGTGGAGGACGACGATGAGTAGTCGCAAGGGGCAGCGGGACGCCGCCCGGGTGGTCCGCGAGCAACTGGCCCGGGAGGCCCGGCGCAGGCGCACGCTCTGGGCGTCCGTCGCCGCGGTCGTCGTGCTGGTGATCGCCGGCCTGATCGGCTGGAGCGTCTGGTCCAGCCAGCGCGCCGACGAGTTCACCGCGCCGCGCGGCGCCAACGACGCCGGCACCGGCATCGTGATCGGCGGCGGCCCGGTCACCATCGACCTCTACGAGGACTACCTCTGCCCGGCCTGCAAACAGTTCCAGCAGGTCAGCGGCGCCACCATCGACCAGCTGGTGAAGGACGGCAAGGCCCGGGTGGTCTTCCACCCGGTGGCCTACCTGAACCGCTTCTCCACCACGGAATACTCCACCCGCTCGTCGGCCGCCTCCGGCTGCGCCGCGCAGGGCGGCAAGTTCAAGGAGTTCACCGACGCGCTCTTCGCGCGGCAGCCACCCGAGGGCAGCGCCGGGCTCAGCAACGACGAGCTGATCGACATCGGCGCGGGCGTCGGCCTGAACCGGGACGAGTTCGGCTCCTGCGTGAAGGACGGGACGTACAAGCCGTGGACCGAGAAGGTGACCGAGGATGCCAGCAGGTCCGGCGTCACCGGCACGCCGACCATCAAGGTCAACGGCAGGGAGGTCGCCGACCGCACCCCGGCCGGGATCACCGCGGCCGTGGAGGCAGCCGGCAAGTGATTCTCGCCCTGCTCCGCCGGGCCGGCCTGGTCGCCACGGCCGCGCTGCTCACCCTGCTCGCCCTCGCCACGCCGGCCGCCGCGCACGGCGCGGACGCCCCCGACGGCACCGACTACCGCATCGAGGCGACCGGCCTCACCCCGGCCCGTCCCGGGCTGACGGTACGGGCCGTCGAGGCGGGCGCCCGGCTGGAGCTGGTCAACCGCACCGGCCGGGACGTCGAGGTGATCGGCTACTCGGGTGAGCCGTACCTGCGGGTGGGGCCGGCAGGTGCGTACGAGAACAGCCGCTCCCCGACGACGTTCCTGAACCGGACGCTGGCCGGCGACACCACGCTGCCGCCCGAGGCGGACCCGGCCGCGCCGCCGCAGTGGCGGCGGATCGCCGCCGAGCCGCGGGTGCGCTGGCACGACCAGCGGACCCAGTGGCGGGAGTCCGGGCCGCCGACCCAGGCCGTCGCCGACCCGAACCGGACGCACCGGGTACGCGACTGGGCCGTGCCGGTCCGCGACGGCGCGGAGCAGGTGGAGATCCGGGGCACCCTGGACTGGGTGCCGCCGCCGGACCCGTACCCCTGGTGGGTGGCCGCCACGCTCGGCTTCCTGGCCGTCGCGGCGGCGGGGCTGCTGCCGGCCGGCTCGGTCGCCGGGGACCGCGCGCTGCGCGCGGTCGGGGCGCTGCTGGCGCTCGGCGGCGCGGCGGCGGTGGTCCTGGTGGTCGGGCGGGAGCTGGACGCCGGCGCGGAGAGCGTCGGCGGGGTGCTGGGCGGGCTGCTCAGCGGGCAGATCTGGCCACTGCTCACCGGGCTCGGGGCGATCGCCGCGGGCGGCTACGCGCTGGCCCGCCGGCCGGCCGCGGCCGACTTCGCGCTGGCGCTCTCCGGCTCCTGCCTGGCGCTCTTCGCCGGCGTCGCCAACCTTGGCGTCCTCTCCCGCGCGGTCGCCCCCGTCCCCTGGCCGGGCCAGTACGCCCGGCTGCTGCTCCTGGCGGTCCTGGTCGGCGGGGCCGGCGCGGTCGGCGCGGGAATCCTCCGCCTGCACGCCGCCTCCCGCACCGCCCCGGCGGCGACGACCCACACCGAAGTGTCCGCCTGAACCGCCCCCCGTCACCCGCGGCCGCTGCCGGTCGGATCGGAGCGGGGCGTCAGGGGCGGGGCAGGGAGTGCGGGGTGAAGCCGTAGGGCAGTTCGAGGCGGTGCCGGGCCAGGAGGTCGGCGTCGCCGAGGATCTCCGGGGTGGGGGCGTCGGCGACGATGCGGCCGGCGTCCAGGATGACCGCGCGCTCGCAGAGTTCCGCCGCGTACGGCAGGTCGTGGGTCACCATCAGCAGAGTCACCGGCAGGCCGCGCAGGATCTCCGCCAGTTCCCGCCGGGCGGCCGGGTCGAGGTTGGACGAGGGCTCGTCGAGCACCAGGATCTCCGGGCGCATGGCGAGCACGGTGGCCACCGCCACCCGACGCCGCTGGCCGAAGGAGAGGTGGTGCGGGGCCCGGTCGCGGTGCTCGCTCATCTTCACCGCCGCCAGGGCCTCGTCGACCCGCTCGGTCAGCTCCGCCCCGCGCAGCCCCAGGTTCGCCGGGCCGAACGCCACGTCCTCGGCCACCGTGGGCAGGAAGAGCTGGTCGTCCGGGTCCTGGAAGACGATGCCCACCCGGCGCCGGACCTCGGCCAGCTCGGCCCGGTCCCGGCTGACGGTGAGCCCGCCGACGCTGACCGTCCCCTCGGTCGGGGTGAGGATGCCGTTGAGGTGCAGCACCAGGGTGGTCTTGCCGGCGCCGTTCGGGCCGAGCAGCGCCACCCGCTCGCCGCGCGGCACCGTCAGGTCCACCCCGTTCAGGGCGAGATGACCGTCCGGGTACGCGTACCGGACGCCGCGGACGTCCAGGGAGACAGCGGTCTGCACGTACCCGATCATGTCAGGACGACGGCGGTGGCGGCGATGAAGACGGCCGCCAGCGGCACGGTCGCCGCAGCCAGCCACTGCCCGGCGCTCGCCGCGCCCGCGCCCTGCCAGACCGCCGGCATCCGCCCGGAGTAGCCCCGCGACACCATCGCCAGGTAGACCCGCTCGCCGCGCTCGAACGCGCGCAGGAACAGCGCCCCCACGCCGGCGGCGAAGCCGCGCAGCTGCCACAGGAAGCGCGGGTCGTCACCCCGGGACACCCGGGCTACTCGCATCCGGCGGGCCTCGCCGACCAGCACGTCCAGGTAGCGCAACATGAACGTGGCGATCTGGGTGAGGATCTGCGGGCAGCGCAGCCGGTCCAGGCCGAGGATCAGGTCACGGGTCGTCGTGGTCCCGGCCAGCAGGAGCGACGCGAGTACGCCCAGGGTGCCCTTGGCGAGGATGTTCCAGCCGCCGTAGAGGCCGTCGACGGAGAGGCTGAGCCCGACGAGCTGCACCCGCTCCCCCGCGCCGAGGAACGGCAGCGCGAAGGCGAACAGCACGAACGGCAGCTCGATCGTGGCGCGCAGCAGCAGCCAGCGCAGCCCGACCCGGGCCAGCACGGCGACCCCGGTGACCAGCAGGGCGTACCCGCCGAAGGCCCAGAACGCCTCGCGCGGGGTGGCCACCACGGCGAGCGTGAAGAGCACCATCGCCGCGATCTTGACCTCGGGGGCCAGCCGGTGCACCGGTGAGGCAGCGTCCCGGTAGAGCACGTGCGCGTGTCCCGCGCCCATCAGCCGGCGGCGCCGGCCGGCTGCCGGTCCTCGCGCGGGGTGCCGCCGGCGTCGTCGGGGCGGGCCGGGCCGCGCCGGCGCAGCAGCCAGAAGACGCCACCGCCGACGGCGAAGGTCAACAGCACGCCGAGCACCCCGGACAGGCCGGTGGAGAGGAAGCCGTTGTTTACTCCCCGGATGCCGTAGTCGGCCAGCGGGCTGTCGGCCAACTCGTGGTCCTTCGCCTGCTGGGCCGGGCAGGAGCCACCGGTGATCTCGCCGTCGGCGTCGACGGTGCAGCCCTTGAGCAGGGACGAGTCCAGCCCGTCCGGGTGCGACGAGGCGTAGTTGCTGACCACGCCGGCGAGCAGCAGCGCCACCAGTAGGCCAGCCGCCACGAAACCCCAGGAACGCTTCCTCACCGGACACCTCCGACGGCCGGGACGGGCGCCGGCGTCGCTGGCTTCAGGGCGCGCAGCGCGTACACCAGATCGGGCCGGACCTTGGCGACGGTGACCACGGTGGTCGCGGTGATCAGCCCCTCGCCGATGCCGATCAGCAGGTGGACCCCGGCCATCGTGCCGGCCAAGCCGGTGATGTTGCCGCCCAGGTCGGTGGTGCCGCCCAGCCAGTACTGGAAGACGAAGCCCTGGGCCGCCACCACCACGCTGAGCAGCGCGGAGACGAACGCGGTCACCCCGAGCCCGGCCGGCGTGCGGGGCAGCACCCGCAGCAGCCCGGCGATCAGCAGGTACGCCGCGGCGGTGCCGAGGATCGCCATGTTGGTGATGTTCAGGCCGAGCATCGCGACGCCGCCGTCGCCGAAGACCAGCGCCTGCACGACCAGCACCACCGCCACGCAGAGCGCGCCCACCCAGGGGCCGACCAGCAGCGCGGCGAGCGCGCCACCGAGCAGGTGGCCGCTCACCCCGGCGGTGAAGATCGGGAAGTTGAGCATCTGCACGGCGAAGATGAAGGCGGCGACCAGGCCGGCCATCGGGGCCAGCCGGTCGTCCAGGTCGCGCCGGCTGCGCAGCACGCAGAAGGTCAGCGCGGCGAGCGCGACGGCCGCGAAGATCCCCGCCACGGGACCGTTGATGATCCCGTTCGAGATGTGCATCGCCAGGGTGTCCACACCGCGCAGCCTATTTGGCAGACCATGTTGTTGCCAATACTTGGCAACAAGCCATGGTTTTGATCACCACGCGGCCGGCGCGCGTCGCCCGACGCCGTCCCGGACGGCGGTAAGGTCGCTGCCATGACCGCGCCCGACCGCCTCAACCCCGGCGACCCCGCCCCCGACTTCACCCTGCCGACCGACACCGGCGAGACGCTCTCCCTGGCCGACCTGCGCGGCCGCCGGGTCATCCTGTACGCCTACCCGGCCGCGATGACCCCCGGCTGCACCAAGCAGGCCTGCGACTTCCGCGACTCGCTCGCCTCGCTCCAGGCCAGCGGCTACGAGGTCATCGGCATCTCCCCCGACAAGCCGGCGAAGCTGGCGAAGTTCCGCGAGCGCGACGCCATCACCTTCCCGCTGGTCACCGACGCCGACAAGGCGGTGCTCACCGCGTACGGCGCGTACGGCGAGAAGCAGATGTACGGCCGGACCGTGACCGGGGTGATCCGCTCCACGTTCGTCATCGACCCGGACGGGAAGATCGAGCGGGCGCTCTACAACGTCAAGGCCACCGGGCACGTGGCGAAGCTGCGGCGGGACCTCGGCCTCGACTGAGGTGTCACACCCGGCCGCTACGGTGCGTGCGTGGTCCGATACCGGTACACGCCCGAGGCGCTCGCCGAGGCGGCCGCCGCCGCGCACTCCATCGCCGGGGTGATGCGGCTACTCGGCGTCCGCATCAGCGGTGGGTCGCACGCGCACATCAGCCGCCAGTTGAAGCGGTTCGGCATCGACACCTCGCACTTCACGGGCAACGCACACAACAAGGGCCGCCGGGGCGAACGGCGGACCACCTCCTCGCAACTGCTGGTGCGCTTGCCGCAGGGTGCCCGCCGCACACCTGGCACCCGGTTGAAGTGGGCACTACGGGACATCGGCGTCCCCGAGGAGTGCGAGGAGTGCGCGATCGGGCCGACGTGGCGGGGTCGCCCGCTGATCCTGCACGTCGACCACATCGGCGGTGACTTCCTCGACAACCGCCCGCCGAACCTGCGACTGCTCTGCCCGAACTGCCACAGTCAGACAGCCACCTACGCCGGCCGCAATCGTGCCCCCGCACCGCCGCCCACTGACGTTCCGTCAACGCCACCCCGGCTGCCGGCGCCAGTCGCGCCCGACGCCGTGGCGGATCTGATCAGACAGGTGGAAGCCGGCGTCCTCCGCCCGGTCGACGCGGCGAGAAGCATCGGCTGTCACCGCAACCACCTCCCGCGTCTTCGCCGACGACTCGCCGCCACCGGCACGGTCACGCCCGCACCCCGACAGGCTTCCGGACCAGCACCAGGGTCCACTCACCACGAGACGGTCGTGCGGTACGCCCTGGCGAACCCCGCCCTCGGCCCGCGAAAGCTGGCCGAGGTCATCCGGGAGTCGTCCGGCGGTGAATGCGTGGTCAGCTATGGCACGGTGTCGAACATCCTCCGGCGAGCGGGCCTGCACACCGTTTCGGCGCGACGCTCTAGACTCAGCGGGTCGGCGGGAGTGGCGGAACGGCAGACGCGCGGGCCTTAGGAGCCCGTGTCCGAAAGGACGTGGGGGTTCGAATCCCCTCTCCCGCACCAGGCACCACTGTCAGGCGCGTCACCATCGCGGGCTCACGCCGCGCCTGTTCGTCAGGATTGCCGGCGTGAGTCTGCGCTTCGTCCTCGACCCCGATCTCACCCCCGACCTGCGCGAGCGGATCGTCGACCTCTGGGTCGACGTCACCAACGCCGGCGGCGCGGTCGGCTTCGTCGCCCCGGTCAGCGCCGCCGAGGTCCGTCCGGTCGCCGAGCGGACCCTCGCCGACGTCACCGACGGGCCGGACCGGCTGCTCGTCGGGTACGAGGACGACCGCCTCGTCGCGGTGCTGATCTTCGCGGACAACCGGTTCCACCTGAAGACGCACTGGGGCATCCTCAAGCGGGTGATGGTCCACCCGGACACCCAGGGCCGGGGCTACGGCCTCGACCTGATGCGGGAGGCGGCGCGCCGCGCCCCGGAGCTGGGCTGGCGGGCGCTGCACGTGACGGTGCGGGGCGGGCTCGGCCTGGAGACGTTCTACGCCCGGCTCGGCTACCGGGAGATCGGGCGGCTGCCGGGCGCGCTGCGGGTGGCCCCCGGCGACGACCGCGACGAGATCCTCATGTGGCGGGACCTGGACGAGCCGGCGGGCTGACGGTCAGCCGCCGCAACCGGCCGCACGGGTGGGGCCTACCGGCGCCACCGCCGCGTCGAGCACGGCCGGCGGGGAGGCGGCCGCCGCGAGGTCGGGCGACGCCGACACCGACGGGGTTGCCGACCGGCTGGGGTGCGCTGACGGCGACCGCGCCGGCGTGGTGGCCCTGGCGGGAGCGGCACCCCCGTACATCCTGACCGTGCTGCGCTGCACCTGGCCGGGCGCCATCCGGATGCCGGTGGCGGTGGCGCGGTTGCCGTACCCGTCGGTGACCCGGATGGCGTACGGCCCGGGACCGGCGCCGGACTCGATCAGCCAGTAGTTGTAGTCCTGCCGCGCGGCGCCGCGCCAGGCGCCGGAGCTGCCCGGCCGCACCTCGACCGAGCGCAGCGGGTTGCCGTGCTGGCCGACGAGCACGGCGAACCACCACTGCGAGGCGCCCTCCTTGATCCGGTAGGTCAGCGGGCCGGGCAGCGGCGGGTCGACCACCGCCCGGTAGCTGATCCCGACGATGCCCTGCACCGGGTCGGCGATCTCGGCGAACGCCTCCCGGGACAGGTCGAGGTGGCCGGGTTCGCACTCCGGGCACTGGTCCATGACCAGTACCCGGACGGTCCCGCGCGGACCGGTGACGTCGAGGAAGCCACCGCAGGCGGCGCCGGCCGCGTACTCGGACGGGCCGAGGGCGACGTAGCGGCGGTTGGCCGGCGCGGACGGGTAGGAGCAGTTGCCGCCCGCGCCCTTGGAGTCGTAGCAGGTGGCCTTTCCCTTGTGGACGGTGCCGCCGACGGGCGGTGCGGCGAGCGCCCGAGGCGCGGCGCAGGCGGGTGCGGCGCCGGAGCGCAGGGCGAGGCTGAGCCCCAGCACGGCGGCGAGCGCCGCGACGCCACCGGCGGCCAGCCAGCGGGTACGGGCGGAGCGGGGGGCCCGGCGGCGGCCCGCCATGGAACGGGGGGGGCGGAGACGCCGGGAGCGCTGCCGTCGGTCACGCCGGTCGATGTTGCCGGACCGGTAAGCCGGGCGACAAGCCGGCTAAGCGAAAGCTGAGCCGGCCGCCCCAACGCCAGGAGCGCTCACCAGGCCGCGCCGATGCCGTCGCCGGGGTACCAGTGGTCGCGCGGGGTCTCCCGGTAGGCGAGGAAGCGCCGGCCGGTGCGTTCGGCGTGGGCGGCGAGCACGTCGGTGTGGGTGACGTTGTCGGTGAGCAGCATCGCCCCGGGGGCGAGCTTCGGCTCGACCGCCTCGAATTCGCGCTTCTCGTGGGCCCGGCTGTGGTCGCTGTCGTGCAGGAACAGATCGACGGGCCGGTCCAGCGCGGTGATGGAGGCGATGGAGTCGCCGATGACCAGGTCGACCACGTCGGACCAGGGTGCGGTACGGGCGAGGTAGCCGGCCTCGGGGTTGATGTCCAGCGAGGTGAGCCGCCCGGGGTGCCCGTCGGCGGCGTTGCGCAGCAGGGCGGCGGCGAGCACGCAACTGCCCAGCCCCTTGTCGACGCCGGTCTCGACGACGTGGCCGGGCCGGGTGGCGCGGACGATGGCGTACCAGCCGACGCGGCGGGCGTACCGGACCTGCTTGTCGGCCAGGCCGCGGCGGGCGGCGCCGGCGGTGGCCCGCTCGATGTGGCCGCGCAGCGTGTCGTCGGACTCGATCTCCTCGACGTACGCGCGGACCTGCTTGACGGGGGTGCCGCAGACGACGCTGACGAACCAGGTCAGGTGCTGGCGGCTCAGCTTGGTCAGCTCGTAGGTGTAGTTGTGGTGCTCACGGGAGGTGAACAGCCAGCGGGCGGAGGTGCGGATGACCCTGGCGTCGTGCCGGGCGACGCGGCCGAGCCGCTTCGGGAAGGCGGCGACCGGGGCGAGGCGGGTGCGGGCGATGGCCCGGCGAAGCGTCGTTGCGTCCACGCCGAGGTTGTACCAGGTGAAGGTGAAGAGTGGCGAAGAAAGTTTTTGATTCACCGACCGGGTGGCCGGGGCTGACCGTACGGACGAGGGTCCCCGGAGGCAAACGTAAATCAGTAGCATCGCGGCCATGTCAGATCGTCAGCAGTTCGCCGTCTCCGAACCGCGCTTCTTCGCGTCCGAAGAGGAGGATGTCGACGCTGCGGGCCAGCCGTCCGCTCCGGCTCCGCGTCGCGGCCGGCGTATCGCCCTGATCGTGCTGCTGGTGCTGGCGCTGCTGGCCGGCGGTGGTGTCCTCGCGGGTGGGTTGTACTACCGCTCGGTCAACTCCTCCATCGACCGGGTCGACGCGTTCACCGGGGTGCCCGAGGAGTCCCGGCCGCAGGTGGTCGCCAAGGGCGCGATGAACATCATGATCCTGGGCAGCGACTCGCGCGACCCGGAGAACACCGGCGGTTCCCGGAGCGACACCATCATCCTGGCCCACCTGCCGAAGGACCGGTCGAGCGCCCAGCTCATCTCGATCCCGCGGGACACCTGGACGCACGTCCCGCGCTCGGATCAGGGTCGGGGCGGCCGGGACGCCAAGATCAACGCAGCCTACGCGTGGGGCGGTGTGCCGCTCATGGTGCAGACGTTGGAGAAGTTCACCGGGGTCCGCATCGACCACGTGGCGATGGTCGACTTCGCCGGTTTCAAGGAGATCGTCGACGCCCTGGGCGGGATCGAGATCGACGTGGAGCAGGGCTTCACCTCGACCCACTCGCTCAACCCCGGCGGCAAGCGCGAGTTCGTCGCGGGTCGGCAGACAATGGACGGGGCCACCGCGCTGGACTACGCCCGGGAGCGTTATGCGTTCGCCAACGGCGACTTCACCCGGATCAAGCACCAGCAGCAGGTGATCAAGGCGATCCTGGACAAGGCGGCCTCGGGTGGGACGCTGAGCAGCCCCACCAAGCTGAACTCGTTCGTGAAGGCCACGGCCAACTCGGTGGCGGTCGACAAGTCGATGTCGCTGGTGGACCTGGCGATGGAGATGCGCCATCTGCGCAGCGGCAACCTCGGGTTCTACACCTGCCCGGTGAAGGGCACCGGCCGGGTCGGCAGCGAGAGCGTGGTGTTCCCGGACAACGCCAAGGCCAAGGAGCTGTTCGACGCAGTCCGCCGTGACTCGGTCCAGCAGATCATTTCCGCCGGAAAGTAGGACCCTCCTTTGTCGTGCCGGCTGTGGTGGCGTCAGTGAGCCGCTCGTATCCTTCGATCGCCCGGTGCCGGCATCAAGCGGCCCGGGCCGTCACGGGGGAGAATCGACAATGTCAGGCCATTCGGCGACAACAGGACCGGCTGCGGGCACGGCGCAGCTCCAGGATGAATCACCGGGGGCCGTCGCGTCACCGCCCCACCTGTTGGGTGACGAGGGAGTCCTCGCGGGGATTCCCTCGGTCCGGCTGCCCAGCGAGCCCATGAGCCCGGCTGCGCGCCCCGGTCTCGACACCACCGCGGTGCTACCGTACGCGAGCTCGCGGGCCTCGAAGGGGACGCGCGGGCTCCGGGCCTGGATGTTGGTCCTGCCCGTCGACCTCGCCGCGCTGCTCGCCCCCCTGCTGCTGAGCCAGAACTACTGGCGCGGCACCCTGGCGAACGCCGCCCTCACGGTGGCTGTCTTCGCCGCCGGGGGGCTCTACCGAGCCCGCCGTCACCTCAGCATCCTCGACGAGCTGCCGAGCCTCTGCGGGCGTCTGCTGGCCTCCGGCGCGGTGGTGGCCATCATCGCGGCCGAGCGTCACGACTCGGTGCCGTACGTCAGCGGATTCATGCGTGGCGTGGCGCTCTCCGCGGGGCTGGTGATCATCGGCCGGGCCTGCACCAGGAAGTTCACCCTCCTGGCGCGCAAGCGCCGGTGGCTGGAGCACAACGCCATCATCGTCGGAGGGGGCCCGGTCGGCGTGGAGCTGGCCCGGTTGCTCCGCCGCTACCCCCAGTACGGCCTGCGGTTCGTCGGCTGCGTCGACGCGCCGTCCCGGCAGGACGCCGGCGGACTGCCGTTGATCGGCACGCTCAACGACCTGGAGCAGCTCGTCCGGCTGGTGGAGTGCGAAGTCCTGATCATCGCCGATCCGGACTGTCCCGACGCGACCGTGATGGAGTTTCTGCTGCGTCCGGTCAGCGCCCGCTGTGACCTCTGGGCGGTCCCCCGCCTCTGGGGATCCCGATCCCAGGGCGCATACCCCGACCACGTCGGCGCCATCCCGATCGTGCAGATCGGTGACATCACACTGTCCGGACCGCGTTGGGCGATCAAGCGGGCGTCCGACGTGGTCCTCGCCTCGCTGGCGTTGCTCGCGCTGAGCCCGCTGCTCTTGCTCTGCGTGGTCGCGACGTTCCTCGACGGCGGGCGGGGCGTCTTCTTCCGCCAGGAGCGGATCGGCCGCTACGGCACGCCGTTCCAGGTCATCAAGTTCCGGTCGATGCGCCCGGTCAACGAGCACGAGTCGCAGACGAACTGGTCCATCGCGCACGACCGGCGGGTCGGGCCGATCGGGCGGTTCATGCGCCGTACGTCGCTAGACGAACTGCCGCAGCTCTGGAACATCCTGCGCGGGGAGATGAGCGTGGTCGGGCCGCGGCCAGAGCGGCCGTACTTTGTGGAGAAGTTCTCCGCCGAGTACCCGAACTACGCGATGCGCCACCGGGTCCCGGTCGGGCTCACCGGGCTGGCACAGGTCAGCGGCCTGCGGGGCGACACGCCGATCTCCGATCGGGCGCGGTTCGACAACTACTACATCGAGAACTGGTCGCTCTGGCTGGACGTCAAGGTGATCCTGCGGACCATCGCGGAGGTGTTCCGGGCGGGCGGCCGGTGAGCGGTCACCCACCCCTCCTCAGTCGACGCTGAGCAGCGGCAGCGGCTTCGTCCGGTAGCCGCTGCCCACGTAGCGGTCGGGATCGGCGTCGAGCACCGATGCCAGAACCGTGCCGAAGACGTCCCGGAAGTCCATCGTGGCCTTGAGGTCGCCGTCGTCCAGGTCGGTGAGGCTCGGCTGCTCGCCGTGGAACCCGCCGGCCACCGTCGGCCCGAGCACGAACACCGGTCCGGCCGTCCCGTGGTCGGTGCCCTGGGAGGCGTTGGCGCGTACCCGGCGGCCGAACTCGCTGTAGACGACCACGGTCACCTGGCGTCCCGCCTCGGTCCGCGCCATCCGTGCCACGAACGCCGACAACGCACGGTCGAGCCGGGTGAGCAGGCTCTCGTGGCCGGCCCGCTCCATCGCGTGGGTGTCGAACCCGTCGAGGCTCACCGAGTAGACCCGGGTGGGCACGGCGGCCTCGACGCAACGGGCCACCAGCGCCAACTGGGTCTCCAGGACGCTCCGGCTGCCCGGACCCGTGGTCAGGACCTCCTCGCCCGCGTTGTCCGGGGAGGGGCTCTGGTGCCGTTCCGCGCCGCGGACCAACCGATCGACGTGGAGCAGATCGCCGTAGGCACGGGCCGCCCGGGCCTGCAGCTCCGGCTCCCCGGGCTCCCCGCGACCGAGGGCCGCGACGGCGTCGGCGGTGATGCCAGGGGGCAGTTCGAGGCCGCCGACGCTGACGCAGGACCCGGCCCTGGTCTGCCCCGCGAGCACCGGGGGCAGCACCGGCTCGAAGCTGACCGCTGCTTCCGGCGCGGCGTTCGTGCCGTCGAGCCAGCGGCCCACCCAGCCGGTCGTCACCGGCTCGGCCGGGGACGCGGTCTGCCAGATGTCCATGGACCGGAAGTGGCTGCGGTCCGGCCGCGGGTAGCCGACCCCGAGGACGACCGCCAGCCGCTTCTCGTCCCACAGCTGCTTCATGCCCCGCATGACCGGGTTCAGGCCGAGGGCGTCGTCCAGGTGCAGCACCTTCGCGGCGTCGTACGCCAGCTCCGGGCGCGCCGAGTGGTAGGCGGAGTCGGTGTAGGGGATGACCGTGTTCAGCCCGTCGTTGCCGCCGTAGAGCGTCACCAGGACGAGCTTCTTCGACCGCGCGGCGGACGGGTCCTGTCCCGCGGTTCGCAGCAGGTGGGCGATCCCTATGCCCCCGGCGCCCGCCGCGAGCGCGGCGCCCGCGGTGACGCCCGAGGCGAGCAGGAACCGACGTCGAGTCAGCGCATCCATCATCATGTCACCAGGTATTCCGGGCTCACCAGACCCAGGGTCAACAGCTGCCGCCGGTCCTGCGCGCCCCGCAACACGGCGTACGTGCGGTTCGTCCACCGGTCGACGCCGAGCACGTACGCCAGGCTCTCCGGGGTCAGCTGGTCGACCGGCGCCTGTTCGGCGATCCGGCCGGCCAGCCGCAACCGGACCTGGGCCGCGGCGGACGTCAGCCAGGCGCCGCCGGAGGGCCAGCCGCCCACGTTGGGGGGCGCGAACGGCAACTGCCCCAGGTTCTCCAGATCGTGCAGGACTGCTCTGCGGGTCTCGGGGGTGAGGTTGGCGGGCCGCACCCCCAGCTGCCGCAGGGCGCCGACGAGCCACTCGACCGGCTGCTTCACCATCGTGCCGGCCGTCGCCTGGAACGCCTCGTCCGCGAGCAGCACCCGCAGCATGGCCATCGGTGCGGGGAAGGCGCGCACCATCTTCTCCTGGAGGCCCTTCGGCAGGGGCTTGGTGGACGAGCCGTACCGGAACCAGAGGCGGGTGGCGATGAACCGTGGGCAGGTCTCCTGAATCAGCAACACGTCGACGAGGCTCTGCGCGGTGAAGTTCGCCGTCCGGCCCAGGATGGTCTTGCGCCCCGGGTCGTGGGCTCTCGGGTCGAAGACCGACCGCCCCATGGTGAGGCTGAACCGCCAGCCGGTGAGCGCCCGCCCCGCCTCCTTGACGTCCTTCTCGGTGTAGTTACCGATCCCCAGGAGGAACAGCTCGCACAGCTCGCGGGCGAGGTTCTCGTTGGGCGCCCGCCGGGTGTTGAGGTGCCCGTCCAGGTAGTGGTTCAACGCCGCGTCGACGACCATCCGCCGGGCCATGACCGTGAAGTCCGGGGCGCCGCGGAGGGTCCGGTGCTGGCTCAGCATGAGCTGCGGGCTGCGCACCTTCTTGACCGAGGTGGCCCAGTGCCCGTGCCAGAAGAAGACCAGCTTCTCGACGGCCTGGTGGCTGGCCACCGTCATCCGGTTCAACCACCACTCGGTGATCTGCTCGGTCTGCGCCGTGCGCAGGTCCTCCAGCTTGACCTTCTCCTCGTAGGTCAGGTCGCGCTTGCCCGCGTACGCGTCGGGCCCGAGGTCCGGGATGGGCGCGCCGGTCGCGCCGACGTCCGGGCCGGGCGGCGCGGTCAGTCCGGACAGCGCCGCGGCGTAGCCGGCCTGGCGGGCGGCGGCGAGCTCGACCGCGGTCGGGCCGAATCCGGCACGCCGCAGCAGCAGGCCGACACTGTCGCTCATGACCGACAACCTAGACGAGAGGCTCTCATCAGGACAGGCCGGCACCCGACGCGACGGGTGTCGGTTGTGGACGGCGGCGGGCCGGCAACGCGACGAGGACGAGCGAGTAGACGACCATGCCGACCGATGAGCCGATCAGGTACCCGGACGCGCCGATCACGACGGTCAGCAGTGGCGCGGCGAGCACCGTCAGGCCGAGCATGACGTAGCGGGCGCGCAGGAGCAGGTCGAACTCGCCGCGGACGAACCTGCTCAGCGAGCAGCCGTAGGAGAAGCCGAGGGCGGCCTTTTCCAGCCCGGCCGCGACCAGGATCCACCCCGCGGGGATGAAGGCCAGCGCGGGGACGAACCCCTGCCCGACGAGCACCGCCACCCCGAGGACGACCGAACCGGCGGTCATCAGCGCCGACGCCAGCATCCCGTCGCGGAGGTCCTGCCTCCGGGTCGTCTGGACGTTGGCCTTGCGCTGATAGACCAGCACCCGACGCAAGGTGATCGACACGAATGCCAACGGCCCGAACAGCTGCTGGGTGATGCGGATGACGCCGAGCGTGGCGGCGTCGACCACGAAGGCGGTGACCTGCATGGCGAGCACCGGGGTGAGCCCGACGAGCAGGGCGTCCAGCGAGGCGGCGCCCATCACGTTCCGCCGCGACCGCACCCACCCGACCAGTCCGGAGAAGAGCGGGCGCCGCTCGGGTCGGCCGGCGGCGGCCAGGAAGAACACCGCGTTCACGGCGGCCCAGGACAGGCAGATGGCCAGCGGCGAGCGGGCGGCGGCGAAGACGACCATCAGGACCAGCTGCGCGGCCAGCCACGCGGCCGTCTCCACGAAGACCGCCCGGGCGGCCCCCGCCGCCACGCCGGCGGCCCGGCCGATGTCCAGCGCCAGCGCGAACGGAATGCCGGCCGCGTAGGCGACGGCCAGCTCGATCGACCCGCCGGACACGGCGAGCGCCGACGCCGCCGCCAGCCCGGCGCCGACGAGCCCGCCGGTGAACGCGGCGGCCACCGACCGCTGGCAGTCCGTCCGCTCGGCCACCCGCTCGGCGTGTGCCTCGGCGAGCAGCGTCGCCTCGGCGAGGGACCGCTGCAGGACGCCGCAGGCCAGTTGGAACACCAGCATGGCGGGCGCGGTGGCGCCGACCGCGGACAGGTCACCGGCATACCCGAGGGAGAGGCTGAGGACCAGACCCGTGCCCATGAGGGCCAGTTGCCCGAGAGTGAGGGCGAGCCGGGCCCAGTTTCGCCCGCCGGTCCGCGGCGGGGCGATCGTTCCGGTCACGGCCGCCGCCCGACCGTCGCGTCGTCCACACCGGCCCACGCCCGACGGGTGGCGGCGACCACGGTCTGCGGCAGCGTCATCGCCGCATCGCCGCCCGTTCGGGTGACCGGGAGGGCCGCGCCGGCCAGCAGCTCACCGAGCGCGACCGCGGCCCCCTCCGGATCCTGGAAGTCCGCGTACGCGTAGGCGCCGCCGGAGACGGCAGCCGCCTCCGGCAGGCCACCGAGCGGCGAGACCAGCATCGGTGTCCCGGTGCGCCCGACCTCGACCGCGACCCGGCCGAACGGCTCCATCCAGCGGGACGGGATGAGGACCACATCCACCGAGTCGCAGAACGCGTCGACCGTCATGCGGCCGGGCAGGTGCAGGGCGACCCCCTCCGACCGGGCCAGCTCGGCCAGCGTCCGCGTGTAGTCGGGCTGACCCTCGCCCGCGACCAGCACCCGCACCCCGGTGCCCGTGTTCCGTTGGTACGCGCCAGCGGTACGGATCGCCGACTCGATGCCCTTCACCGGGTCGATCCGGCCGAGGTAGCCGACAACGAGCAGGGTCTCGTCGATGCGCCCCGCCGGGCGTACCGGTTCCGCCGGGCCGATCAGCGGATAGCCGACCAGGCTCGCCGCCGGGGTGGTCAGGCCCGCGTCGACGAGCTGGTCGCGGACGAAGCCGGACACACAGACGCTCACCGCGCCGCGCGGGGTGGCGCCCCGCATGATTCCCGCCTTGACCCGGCACTCCCCACACACGGTCTCGCAGTTGCGCGAGTCCTTCAGCCGCGACCGACGCCAGCAGGTGTCGCTCAGGTCGTGGAAGACCCGGACGTACCGCAATCCGCGCGCCTTCACCCAGCGCGGCAGCCAGGGACCGGTGCGGGAGATGTTGGTGGCCACCACGACGTCCGGGCGGAACGCCCCGATCCGGCGAGTCAGGCGCGACGCGACCAGGGGCAGCAGCCAGGCGGTCAGGAACTCCAGCCCGCGCCGGACCCGGGTGTCCGCGTGCTGCCGCCGGGCGAAGGGGCGACGCACGGCGTGCACGGTGAGCGGCCCGTCGGAGTAGGTGCGATCGGCGGTGGACGGCACGAAGACCGACACGTCGGCGAAGCCGGCCAGTTCCCGCGCGGCCGCCTGGGCGGACCGCTCCGCGCCGCCGACCTCGTCCGGCCACCACCAGTCGGCGAGGACGGCGATCCTGGGCCGTGATTCAGTCATTGTGCGCCATCTCCTTCTCCTCCGGTGGGTGCGTCGGCCGTCGAGCCGTGCTCCACCGGTGGGGGCGGTCGGGTGAGCCGCCAGCCCGGGTCGGGCAGGACCAGCACGCCCACGACGAGCACCGCGAACGCGGCACCGACGAACGGGATCTGCGCGCCGAGGGGGCCGCGAAGCAGGCCGATCTGGAAGGCGGCGAAGGTGACCGTGAGGGCGGTCCCGAGCCCGGCCGGGGTGGCCGTCATCGCGCGGTCGAGTCGCCGGGCGAGCCGGCCGTAGAAGAAGAACAGCACCACCACGCCGACGAAGGCGAACTCCAGGTAGGTCTCGGCCCAGAACGGCAGGGCCAGGTTCTGGAACCCGTAGCCCCGGCCGGCCGCCACCGCGTTGCCGGCCGGGATCGCCTTCCCCTCCCACCAGGAGCGGGGCACCCAGAACAGCAGCGCCGACACCAGGTGGTGGCCCCAGGTGTGGCCGTGCACCCGGGCGTGGTAGACGGCGTTCACGGTCTGCTGGAAACCGTCGAAGTCCCAGGTGTAGTACGCGTCCAGGCCCAACCGGAGGTTGCCGCGCGACCGCGCGTTGCGGAACAGGTTCGCCAGCGGATAGAGCACGGCGAGCCCGGTCAGCATGCCCAGCGAGAACAGGGTCCGCCAACGCTGCCGCTCGAACGGCACGATCGCCAGGCCGGCGGCGAGCAGCACCCCGAAGGCGGCGAACCGGTTGGCGGAGAGCGGATTGTTGTAGATGACGTTGAGCAGCACCGCCACGGCTGTGGTGCCCAGCAGGATCCACCGCGCCTTCGGGCCGACGAAGTTCCGGCTCCGCCAGCAGAGCAGGCACAGCACGAGGGCGACCGCGGCAACCGCGGCCGGGAAGGTGCTGAGCAGGCCGAGCAGCGCCAGGTCCTGCCGGCTCTTGAGGCCCGCCTCCGCGATGGCGCGCTGGAGGTCGTCGCGGCTGGTGAACCGGACAACCAGACCGCCGGTCATCGGCAGGCAGCCGACCGCCAGGACGGCGGCGGTGGCGGTGACCGTCAGCGCCTTCTCGATGGTGACCCGGGTCCGGGGCGAGGTGTTCGGGCGCGGCGCGGGCAGGCGGCGGGTGTTGCCGGCCCAGTAGGCGACGACCGCGAACAGGAGGATGACCTGCGCGCTGACGTAGTCCTGGTCGAGCGGCAGGTCGGGCCAGGGCAGGCGCCGGTCCCGGATCTGCAGCAGCGGCGCGAAGCCGACCCAGACCGTGACGAAGGCCCAGAAGGTGACGGCGACGGGGGTGAACGACTCCGACCGGGTGGTCTGGTAGAGGGCCGCCAGACACACGGCCATCACGACGAGGCCGAGCACACCGGCGACGGTCGGACGGGGCAGCACGGTGGTGACGCCGAGGGCCGTGACGACGGCCAGCAACGTGACCGCCGCGACCAGGGAGCGGCCGGACGGCCGCCGCAGGTGCGCGGCCGCCCCGGCGACGTCAGGTCGCATCGGCGACCCACGAGGCCACGTTCGCGCGGAAGACCGCGGCGGAGAACCGGGCGGCGTGGGCCTGGACCCGGTCCCGGGCCAGTCCGTCGACGTGGCCGAGCATGGCGGCGTACTCCCGGGGGTCGTCCGAGTCGACCAGGAACCCCGTCTCGCCGTCGACCACCGTCTCCAGTACCCCGCCCCGGCGCAGCCCGAGCACCGGCGTGCCGCAGGCCATCGCCTCCACCGGGATGATGCCGAAGTCCTCGTGGGTGGGGAAGAGCAGGCACTTCGCCCCCCAGTACAGCTCGCGGAGCCGCTGCCGGGACGGCTGCCGCTCGAAGGTGACCGGGACCCCGACCCGCGCCGCCTGCCGGCGCAGGGCCTCCTCCTCCGGCCCCGACCCCGCGATCACCAGCGGCAGCCGGGCGGCCTCGGCGATCTCGATCATCAGGTCGAACTTCTTGTACGGGATCCAGCGCCCGACCCCGAGCAGGTAGCCGCGGTCCTGCCGGCGCTCGGCCGCCGGGGCGTCGGTGAAATAGTCCACGTCGACGGGCGGGTGGATGATGCGGGCGTCGCGCTTCCAGAACCGCTGGATCCGGGCCTGGACCTCGCGGGAGTTGGCGGCGTAGCTGTCGACGTGCCGACTCAACCGCACGTCGGCGCCCTGCAGCACGCGCCGTGGCACGGTCAGCATTCCGTTCGAGCCCCGACCGTCGAAGTCCGGGCTCCACAGGTAGCGGGCCGGCGAGTGGATGTAGCTCAGGTAGCGCGCGTCCGGGGAGGACCGGAACTTCACGGTGTGCGCGAAGGCGTGGCTCGACGAGATGACCACGTCGAACCGTTCGCGGGTCAGGGTGCGCCAGGTCAGCGGCATCAGCGGCAACGCCAGCGCCTTGGACCGCCGCAACGGTGTCCGGGCGAGCCACGACTCCCGCAGGTCCAGGCCGCGTCGCGCGTCGTGGTCACGCCACAGCACGAATCCCTTGGCGTCCGGCAGCACCTCCTGGATGGCGAGGAAGACGTTCTCCGAGCCGCCCGTGGCGCCGAACCACTCGTGCACCAGGGCGACCGACCGGCCGGCCAGCAGCGGGTCATCCACGCCCTCGCCGGCAGGACGGACCACGGCGGCACCGCTGTCCCTGCTGATCATTCCGCTCACCCCATCACCATCTGCAACTGCTCGTCGAGCCGGGTCCCCAGCGTCCGCGCGTACGTCGCCGTCAGGTGGTTCGTGTCGCGGTACACGAGCACCCCGCCGATGACCGCCGCGCACCGCTCGGCGGGACAGATGGCGTCGTTCAGATCGACCAGCCGTACGCCGGTCAGGCCCTTCGCCGCGTCCACCTGGAGCGGACCGATGCCGGCCAGAGCCTCGTCGCGCGGCACCGCGCACCTGGTCAGCTGCTCCGGGTGGGCCGACACGCACTCCGCGACGTCCAAGCGCGGCGCCGGGGTGTCCCGCAGCACCACCACCGGGGCGACCCGGGCCAGCGACTGCCAGGTCCGGCGCATCCCGTCCACCAGCGCCGCCCGGCCGTCCGCCCCCTTGAGCGTCCGGCCGTCCCGGTAGGCGGAGTAGTTGTAGCTGGTGGTCACGACGAGGTTCGGACGATCGGCGGCGAGCCTGGCCCGCAGGTCCCGGTTCCAGGCCGCGCAGCTGTTGTTGGGGCGCTGGCCGTCCCCACCCACCACGTCGACGTCGAGGACCGGGCACTGCGACTTGGTGTACGTCAGCAGCCGCCAGTTCCGTCGTTCCACCACCGCCCGCAGGGTGGGCACCCACTGCGCGGCGTGCGAGTCACCGATCACGGCGACGGTGACGGCGGCCTCCCGGGCGCCGTACGCGCAGCGCAGCACCTTGCGATCGGTCTGGCTGGCGTGGCACCGGTCGGCGTAGACCGACGGCAGGTCGTCCCGGGCCACCGAAGGGTCGGGCACGACCGACGGGACGCGGTCGACGGGCGCCCCCGCGCCGGTGGTGTCGTCCGCGGTCAGCACGGCGGCGCCCAGCGCGTTGCGCACGGCCGCGCTGTCCGGCGCGGCCGGACCGGTGGTGACCTGGAAGGCCAGGCCCGCGCAGACCGACAGCACGGTGCAGGCCGCCCCGAGCCCGAGCGCGACCCGCGGTCGCACCGCGAGCCGCGGCGAGTGCCAGAGCGGCCGTTCCACCAACCGGCTGGTCAGGTACGCGAGCACCACGGAGAGGGCCACGGTGGCCGCCACGGCCGGCAGGCCCGGGTCGGGCATCCGCGCGGTGAGCACCGCCAGCAGCGGCCAGTGCCAGAGATAGAGCGTGTACGAGATGCCGCCGAGGAACTGCATCGGTGGCAGCCGCAGGAGCGCGACCGGGCCGTACCGCCCGGTCGCCCCGGCCGCGATGACGAGGGCCGCCCCGACGGTGGCCGGCAGCGCCATCGCGCCCGGGAACGGGATCGTGGTGTCGAGGGCCACCGCGGAGGCCGCGATGGCCGCGACGCCCAGCCAACCCGCCGCCGACGCGACCGCGCCGGACAGCCGCCGCAGCGGGGCCAGCGCGAGCAGCGCGCCGACCGCGAGTTCCCACATCCGGGTGGTGGTGACGAAGTAGGCCCGGCCGGGGTCGGTCTCGACCAGCAGCACGGACCAGGCGAAGGAGGCCGCCCAGACGACGCCCACCACGCCGAGCGCGAGGGTGCGGAACCGGGTGTGCGGGGCGCGTCCGCGCCGGGCCAGCCAGGCGATGCCCACCAGCAGCACCGGCCACACCAGGTAGAACTGCTCCTCGACCGCGAGCGACCAGTAGTGCTGCACGATGCTCGGCGCCTGGTCGGCGGCGAGGTAGTCGACCGACTGCTCGGCGAGCCGCCAGTTGACCAGGTAGAGGGCGCTGCTCACGACGTCCCACGCGGTGTCCCGCCAGCGGATGGCCGGCAGCAGGAGGTGCGTCAGGACCAGGGCCGCGAGCAGGACGAGCGCGGAGCTGGGCAGCAGTCGCTTGGCCCGTCTCGCCCAGAACCGACCGAGCGACAGCCGACCCCGGGCGGCCACCTCGGCCGCCATCCCGGTGGTGATCAGGTAGCCGGAGATGACGAAGAAGACGTCCACCCCGACGAACCCGCCGGAGACGTACGGGACGCCGGCGTGCCAGAGCACCACCAGCAGGACGGCGAGCGCGCGGAGACCCTCGATGTCGGGGCGGAAGGCGCTCCGCGGCCGCTCGCGGGGTGCCTCGGGTGCGGCGTCGGTGGGCGTCGCAGGTGCGGCGCCTTCCGGGTCGGCCGACTCCTGCGCCGGCGCGGGTGGCCGCGCTTCGGGCAACTTCAGTACCACCGTGTCGTCCATCGAGGACGGCGCGGGCGGGTCCGCCCGGTCCAGGTCGGGCAGGACCAGCACGACGGTGTCCGCCAGCGACGACGGGACGGGGGCGTCCGTCCTGCCGGTCCCGGGCCGGGCCAGCACGACCGTGTCCGCCAGCGACGACGGCACCGGCGCGGCGGTCGCGGGCGGCGCAACCGGATCGGGCGGGGTGACCGCCTCCCGGGCCGGCGGCTCCGCGCCAACGCCCTCCGGGGCAGCGCCACCGCCCTCCGGGGCCGCGTCGACGGCCTCCGGGCCCGGCCCGCCCGACAGGGCCGGCTGCAACCGGCCGCCGAGCGCCCGCCGCAGGAAGCTCACCGCGCCGATGACGAGCACGCCGCCCGCAGCGGACAGCAGGTACAACCACCAGTTCGCCGCGTTCTCGGTGGCGTCGCCGTCCAGCCTCAGCCGCTCCTCCGCCCGCTGCCGGTACGCCCGGGCCGCGACGTGCCCGGGGTCCTGCATCAGGACGTCGTCGAACCGCTCCGTCGCCTGCGAGTACCGGCCGGCGAAATAGCCGTTCAGCGCCGAGCGGAACGCGCGGTCGACCTCGCTCAGCCGGTTGTCGACACCGCCCTGGTCGAGGAGCCGCCCGATGTTGGCGGTGGCGATCAGGTCACGGATCGGTTCGCCATCGGCGGACGTGTCGGTGTCCAGGAGCGCGACGAGCCGGCCGGCGGCAGCGCCTTCGTGACCACGCCGGCGACGGCCGGGGCGGCGCCGTCCCCGGAGCTGGCCGCGCCGAACTGTCCGGTCAGCCGCACGGTCGGCGTCGTGCCCCGCTTCGCGCCGGTGAACGTGGACGAGGTTCTGAGGCCGGCGACGAACGTGTCCAGCCGCTCCGCCGGCAGCTCGTTCTGCTGCACGAGGGTGCGGCCGAGCCGGTACAGGGCGTTGACGAGCAGCACCTCCCGACTCGGCTGTACGCACACGGTGGTGGTCACCGCGTAACCGTCGGGGTTCACCACCACGCCGCTGCACCGGCGCACCACGACCACCGGCTCCGGATGGACCAGGGCGCCGCCGGCGGTCCTGCGGAGATAGCCGACGTACCTCGCCTCGAGGAAGACGGTGGACGGGGTCGCCACCGCGACCGCCGGCTCGTTGCGGGCGTACGTCGGCGCCGCCGCCGCGGCGGGGACGGCACCGGTGAAACCGATAACGATGATGCCGAGCAGGACGGCGAACCGACGCGCCAAGGCCGTACCAGAGGGCATGTCGGATCTCCGCGGAACGATGAAGGGGGTCGGCTCGGTCAGAAGATCAGGGTGTCGCGGAGGTGGTTGGCCACCCGGCGCAGCCGGCCCGCCCCGTCGATCGGGGAGGTCATCCGGAAGACGAGCTGACGGTCGATCTGCCCGGTGTCCCCGCCGCGCCAGTACGCGACGAGCACGACGCCGTACCGGCGCTCACCGTCGAGCTGGAGCTTGCTGGAGTCGGCATAGGAGACGAACTGGCCGCCCCGCATCCACTGGAGGCCCCAGGCGTCCTCCTCCTGACGCATCGCGGTCTGCCGCTGCGTGTCGCACGGCGCCGGGCAGTCCCGCACGATGAGCTCGCCACCGATCTGCTGCTTGCCGTTCGAGACGCCGCAGTTGTACTTGACGAAGCCCTGCGCGCGGCCGGCCGGGGTGCAGTCCCACTCCGCCGGCACCTTCAGCGTGAAGCCCAGGCCCTCCAGATCGGAGAAGGTGCGTACCGCGTCGCCCGGGTTGAACTTGGGCCACTCCTTCGGCCACTCGCCCGCGCTCGGCGGCTCGATGCCGGGCGACTGGGGCGGCGACTTCTGCTCCGGCTGGAGCACCGGGCTGGTGGAGGCGGTGGTCTTCGGCTTGTCGGTGCCGTTCGAGTTCGCCCAGACGAAAGCCCCACCGGCGCTGGCGATCACCACCAGGACCAGGGCGACGATCCCGAGCCAGAGCCCGGTACGGCGTCGGCGCGGCTCGGAGGGCTGGATCCGGCGCGCGGTGGAGGCGAGCGGGTCGTACGGCGGCACGCTGGTCGGGTGCGGGTACGCCGGCGACACCGGCGGCCCGGACACCTGGTGCGGAGGCGTGGAGACCGGGTACGGGGGCGTCGAGAACGGCTGCGGCGGGGCCGACACGGGAGGCGTGGCGACCGGCTGCGGCGGAGCGGAGACCGGCGGCGGGGCGGCCTGGTGCGGCGGCGCCGACACGGGCGGCGCCGACACGGGCGGCGTCGACACGGACGGCGTCGACACGGACGGCGTCGACACGGACTGCGGCGGGGCGGAGACCTGCGTCGGGTCGCCCTGCACCGCCCACGGGGCCGGCTGCGACTGGGGCACCTGGAGCATCGCCACGGTGCTGTCCTCGCCCGCCTCCTCGCTGTGGATCTCGTGGCCCAAAGCGAGGAAGAGCCGGTCGGCACCCGGCCCGCCGTCGGCCGCGTACGCCACCCAGGGCGCGGCCGCGGTGAAGTCGGCGGCCAGGTACGGCCCGCCGCCACCGCCCGGGGCGGCCAGCGCGTCGGCCATGGCGGAGAAGGCCCGACGCCAGGCCGGGTCCTCGGCCACCACGGGTTCGAGCACCGCGACGGTCACCAGCCGGTCCTGCCCGTCGACGGCCCACCAGGCTCTGCCGACCTGGCAGACGCCCATCACCTCGGTGAACCTGTACGGACCGTCCGGCTGCATGCCCCACTCCTCTGCTCACCCGCCGTGCGGATAGTACAGAAACGTCGCGAGCGCGGCGGCCGCCGGCAGTCGCGGCCGTACCCGCCCCACCAGGGGTTCCTCCCGTGTGGACCACCGACGGTCGGCCGGGTGTGACCGAACGGACGACGGTTGCGTCTGAAAGTTTTCATGCATACAGTCACGCCATGAATGACGGAGCCGTCGCCGCACCCCCCGACCGGGTGCTCGACCTGTTCCACGGCGTCCGGCTCACGCCCACCCAGCGCCGCATCGCGCACTGCCTGGTGCAGCACGCCGCCGCCGCGTCGTACCTGTCGGCGGCCGAGGTGGCCGAGCTGGCCGGGGTGAGCCAGCCGTCGGTGACCCGGTTCGCCGTCGCGCTCGGCCACGACGGCTACCCGGCGCTGCGGCGGCGGCTGCGCGAGCTGACCGCCGGCGGCGCCACCGGCGGCGACGGCGACGGCAACGAACTCCAGCGGGCGGTCCGCGCCGAGATGGCGAACCTGGAGCGGCTCGCCGGCGAGCTCGCCGACCGGGACCGGATCGCCGCCGCCGGGCACCTGCTTGCGGCCAGCCGCCCGCTGCCGGTGCTCGGGCTGCGCGCGGCGGCGCCGCTGGCCGCGTACTTCGCCTACTTCGCCGCGAAGGTGCACCCGGACGTCCGGGTGCTCGACGACGGCGGCAGCCTGCTCACCGACCGGCTGGAGCAGGCAGCGGCGTCCGGGGCGACCGCCCTGCTCGCCTTCGTCCTGCCCCGCTACCCCCGGGAGACCTTCGAGGCGCTGCGGGAGGCCCGCGACGCCGGGCTGACCGTGGTCGCGATCACCGACTCGCCGGTCAGCCCGGCGACCGAGTACGCCGAGCTGGTGCTGCCCGCCACGGTCGGCACCGACCTCGTCTTCGACCTGCACACCGCCCCGATGACCCTGGCCATGGTGGTCCTCCAGGCGATCTGCGACGCCTCCCCGGCGGACACGCAGGCTCGCCTGGAGGCGTTCGAGTCGTCCGCCGCCCGTCGCCAGTTGTTCCTCGGCTGAGAGGAGTTTCGAGATGCACCAGCCCGTCCGCGCCGCTCGCGGCACCGCACGCACCGCCCAGGGGTGGCCGCAGGAGGCCGCCCTGCGGATGCTGATGAACAACCTCGACCCGGAGGTGGCCGAGCGCCCGGACGACCTGGTCGTCTACGGCGGCACCGGGAAGGCCGCCCGGGACTGGCCGTCGTACCACGCGTTGGTGCGTACGCTCACCGAGCTGCGCGACGACGAGACGATGCTGGTGCAGTCCGGCCGCCCGGTGGGGGTCATGCGCACCCACGAGTGGGCGCCCCGGGTGCTGCTGGCCAACTCGAACCTGGTCGGCGACTGGGCCACCTGGCCGGAGTTCCGTCGCCTGGAGCAGCTCGGCCTGACCATGTACGGGCAGATGACCGCCGGCTCGTGGATCTACATCGGCACCCAGGGCATCCTCCAGGGCACCTACGAGACGTTCGCGGCGGTCGCCGCGAAGCGCTTCGAGGGCACCCTGGCCGGGACGCTGACGCTGACGGCCGGCTGCGGCGGGATGGGCGGGGCGCAGCCCCTCGCGGTGACCATGAACGGCGGCGCGTGCCTGATCGTGGACGTGGACCGCAGCCGGCTGGAGCGCCGGGTGCGCGACCGCTACCTCGACGAGATCGCCGACTCCCTGGACGACGCGGTGCAGCGGGTGCTCGCCGCGAAGCGGGACCGCCGGGCGCTGAGCGTCGGCGTGGTCGGCAACGCCGCCACCGTCTTCCCCGAGCTGCTGGTGCGCGGCGTCGAGATCGACGTGGTGACCGACCAGACCAGCGCGCACGACCCGCTGTCGTACCTGCCGGTGGGGGTGGAGCTGGCCGACGCCCGGGACTACGCGGCGGCGAAGCCGGCCGAGTTCACCGACCGGGCCCGGGTCTCGATGGCGAAGCACGTCGAGGCGATGGTGGGCTTCCTCGACGCGGGCGCGGAGGTCTTCGACTACGGCAACTCGATCCGCGGTGAGGCCCAGCTCGCCGGTTACGAGCGGGCGTTCGACTTCCCCGGCTTTGTGCCGGCGTACATCCGGCCGCTGTTCTGCGAGGGCAAGGGCCCGTTCCGCTGGGCGGCGCTCTCCGGCGACCCGAAGGACATCGCGGCCACCGACCGGGCCATCCTGGAGCTGTTCCCCGAGAACGAGTCGCTGGCCCGGTGGATGCGGATGGCCGGCGAGCGGGTCGCCTTCCAGGGCCTGCCGGCGCGGATCTGCTGGCTCGGCTACGGCGAGCGGGACAAGGCCGGGGTGCGGTTCAACGAGATGGTCGCCTCCGGTGAGCTGTCCGCGCCGGTGGTGATCGGCCGGGACCACCTGGACTGCGGCAGCGTGGCCAGCCCCTACCGGGAGACCGAGGCGATGGCCGACGGCTCCGACGCGATCGCCGACTGGCCGCTGCTCAACGCGCTGGTCAACACCGCCAGCGGCGCGTCCTGGGTGTCCATCCACCACGGCGGCGGGGTGGGCATCGGGCGGTCCATCCACGCCGGGCAGGTCTGCGTCGCCGACGGCACGGCGCTGGCCGGGCAGAAGATCGAGCGGGTGCTCACCAACGACCCGGCCATGGGCGTCATCCGGCACGTGGACGCCGGGTACGAGGCCGCCCGCGAGGTCGCCGAGCGGACCGGGGTCCGGGTGCCGATGGCCGAGGGTTCCGCGTGAGCGCGAGGAGTGCAGCGCAGCGGAGCCCCGCAGTCGCGAACAACAGGGATGCCGTGACGGATCTCGCCGGCCGGTTCCGGGCGCTGTGGGACGAGATCGCGCCGGTCGGGCGGGACGCCGGCAGCGGCGGCTACCTGCGCTACGCGCTGACCGAGCCGGAGCTGCGGCTGCGGGAGTGGTTCCGCGAGCAGGCCGCGCACCGGGGCATGCCGGTCACCGCCGACGGCAACGGCAACCTCTTCGCCTGGTGGGGTGACTCGCTGGCCGGCGGCGCGGTGCTCACCGGCAGCCACTTCGACTCGGTGCCGCACGGCGGGGCGTACGACGGGCCGCTCGGCATCGTCAGCGCGTTCCTCGCCGTCGACGAGTTGCGCGGCGCGGGCGTCACGCCCGACCGGCCGATCGTGGTGGCGGCGTTCGTGGAGGAGGAGGGGGCGCGGTTCGGCGTACCCTGCCTGGGGTCGCGGCTGGTCACCGGGGAGATCGCGGTGGAGCGCGCGGCCGGCCTGCGCGACGCGGCCGGGGTGAGCTTCGCCGAGGCGCTCGGTGACCGGCCCGCGGGCGCCGACCCGGCGCTGCTCGGCCGCTTCGCCGCCTTCGTGGAGCTGCACGTCGAGCAGGGCCGCGCGCTGGTCGAGGCCGACGCGGCGGTCGCGGTCGCGAGCGCGATCTGGCCGCACGGCCGCTGGCGCTTCGACTTCCACGGCGAGGGCAACCACGCGGGTACGACCCGGATGGCCGACCGCCGCGACCCGATGCTGACCTACGCGTTCACGGTGCTGGCAGCGAACAAGGAGGCCCGGCTGCGCGACGCGCACGCCACCGTGGGCCGGGTGTCGGTGGAGCCGAACGCCACCAACGCGATCCCGTCGCGGGTGACCGGCTGGCTGGACGCCCGGGCGGCCGAACCGGAGACGCTGCGCGGGCTGGTCGGGGCGGTGCACGCCAAGGCGGCCGAGCGGGCGAAGCGGGACGGCACGGAGCTGACCTGCACGGAGGAGTCGGCCACCCCGCTGGTCGCCTTCGACGGCGGGCTGGCCGACCGGCTGGCCGCGCTGCTCGACGCGCCGGTGCTGCCCACCGGGGCGGGCCACGACGCGGGGGTGCTGGCCGCGCACCTGCCCACCGCGATGCTCTTCGTTCGCAACCCGACGGGGGTGTCGCACTCCCCCGCCGAGTCCGCCGCCGACGCGGACTGTGCCGCCGGGGTCACCGCCCTGGCCCGGGTGCTCCAGGAGCTGGCATGCCGATGAGCCCGGCCCGGCCGGCCGGGCCGACGACGGGCCGGGGCCGGGCGGCACCGGCCCCGGCGGGGGCTGTGGAGCTGATGTCGCAGACGATTCGGCGCGGCCATGATCGGGTGATGTCGCAGACGATTCAGCTCCACAGGGAGTCGACACCATGACCGCCACCCGCTGGCTCGCCGAGTACGCCTGGCTGCCCGAGCACGCCGAGCCCACCCCGGACGTGCTGATCGAGGCGGTCGACGGGCGGATCACCGCGGTCGCCCCGTTGACCGCCGGCCGGCCCGCCGCCGGGGTGGAGGTGCTCGGTGACGCCGTCCGGCTGCCCGGGCTGACGCTGCCCGGCCTGGCCAACGCCCACTCGCACGCCTTCCACCGGGCGTTGCGCGGACGCACCCACGCCGGGCGGGGCGACTTCTGGACCTGGCGGGACGGGATGTACGCGGTCGCGCAGCGGCTCGACCCGGACTCGTACCTGGCCCTGGCCCGGGCCGCGTACGCGGAGATGGCGCTGGCCGGGGTGACCTGCGTCGGCGAGTTCCACTACCTGCACCACGGCCCGAACGGCACCCCGTACGACGACCCGAACGCGATGTCGGCGGCGCTGGTCGAGGCGGCCGCGCAGGCCGGCATCCGGATCACCCTGCTGGACACCTGCTACCTGACCGCCACCGTGGACGGCGCCCCGCTGGCCGGGCCGCAGCGGCGGTTCGGCGACGGCGACGCGCTGCGCTGGGCGGACCGGGTCAGCGCGTTCACCCCTGACGCCGGGCACGCCCGGGTCGGCGCGGCCATCCACTCGGTCCGCGCGGTGCCGGCCGAACAGCTCGCCACCGTCGCCGGCTGGGCGGACCGGCGCGGCGCGCCGCTGCACGTGCACCTGTCGGAACAGCCCGCCGAGAACGACGCCTGCCGGGCAGTACACGGCCGCACCCCCACCCGGCTGCTCGCCGACCACGGGGTGCTCGGGCCGGCCGTCACCGCCGTGCACGCCACCCACCCGACCGGCGCGGACGTGGCGCTGCTCGGGGAGAGTCGCACCGGGGTCTGCCTCTGCCCCACCACAGAGCGGGACCTGGCCGACGGGCTCGGGCCGGCCCGGCGGATGGTCGAGGCCGGCAGCCCGCTCAGCCTGGGCAGTGACAGCCACGCCGTGGTCGACCTCTTCGAGGAGGCCCGCGCGGTCGAGCTGGACGAGCGGCTGCGCACCCGCCGGCGGGGGCACTTCACCGCAGTCGACCTGCTGGCCGCCGCGACCACCGGCGGGCACGCCGCGCTGGGCTGGGCCGACGCCGGCCGGCTCGCCGTCGGTGACCGCGCCGACCTGGTCACGGTACGGCTCGACACCGCCCGCACGGCCGGGGTGCCGCCGGTCGGGGCGTTCTTCGCGGCGACCGCCGCCGACGTCAGCTCGGTGGTCGTCGACGGACGGCAGGTGGTGCGCGACGGCGCGCACCTGACCGTGGACGTGCCGGCCGAGCTGCGCGACGCGATCACGGCGGTGTCCGGTGCGTAGCCGCGCGGGCCGGCGGTTCTGGGGCACCGGGCCGCAGAGCGGAGGGACGGCGTGAGCAGCCTGCTGCTCGACGACATCGGCGAACTGGTCACCAACGTCGCCGGCACGGGCGAGGGCGGCCCGCTCGGCATCCGCCGCCGGGTGGCGCTGCTGGTCGAGGAGGGCCGGGTGGCCTGGATCGGCCCGTCCCGGGACGCCCCGGCCGCCGACCGACGGATCGACGCCGGCGGCGCGGCGGTGCTGCCCGGCTTCGTGGACAGCCACGCCCACCTGGTCTTCGCCGGGGACCGGGCCGCCGAGTTCGCGGCCCGGATGGCCGGGCAGCCGTACACCGGCGGCGGCATCCGGACCACCGTCGGCGCGACCCGGGCCGCTTCCGACGAGGAGCTGCGGGCCACCGTGCGCCGGCTGCGCGCGGAGGCCATGCGGCAGGGCAGCACCACCATGGAGATCAAGAGCGGGTACGGCCTCACCGTCGCCGACGAGGCCCGCTCGCTGCGGATCGCCGCCGAGGTCAGCGCGGAGACCACCTTCCTCGGCGCGCACGTCGTCCCCGCCGAGTACGCCGACCGCCCCGACGACTACGTCGGGCTGGTCTGCGGGCCGATGCTCACCGCCGCCGCCCCGTACGCGCGCTGGGTGGACGTCTTCTGCGAGCGGGGCGCCTTCGACGCCGACCACACCCGGGCGATCCTCACCTGCGGACGGGCGGCCGGGTTGGGCGTACGGGTGCACGCCAACCAGCTCGGCCCCGGCCCGGGGGTACGGCTGGGGGTGGAGCTGGGCGCGGCCAGCGTCGACCACTGCACCCACCTGAGCAACGCCGACGTCGACGCGCTGGCCGGCTCGCCGACCGTCGCCACCCTGCTGCCCGGGGCGGAGTTCTCCACCCGCTCGCCGTATCCGGACGCCCGCCGGCTGCTCGACGCGGGCGTGACCGTGGCGCTCGCCACCGACTGCAACCCCGGCTCGTCGTACACCTCGTCGATGCCGTTCTGCGTGGCGCTCGCCGTACGCGAGATGCGGATGACCCCGGCGGAGGCCGTCTGGGCCGCGACCGCCGGGGGCGCGCGGGCGCTGCGCCGCGACGACGTCGGGGTGCTCGCCCCGGGCGCCCGGGCCGACCTCGTGATCCTCGACGCCCCGTCCCACCTGCACCTGGCCTACCGGCCCGGTGTACCACTGATCCGCCAGGTTCTGCACAACGGAGTTCCGCAATGACCGTGACCATCCTGCCCACCGGGATCACCCCCGCCGACGTGCTCGCGGTCGCCCGCGGCACCGCCAAGGTCGTCCTCGACCCGGCCACCGTGGAGGCGATGAGCACCAGCCGGTCCATCGTGGACGGCATCGAGGCCGCCGGCCGACCCGTCTACGGCGTCTCGACCGGCTTCGGCGCGCTGGCGAACACCTTCGTCGCACCCGAGCGGCGAGCCGAGCTGCAGCACGCGCTGATCCGCTCGCACGCCGCCGGGGTCGGCGCGCCCATGCCCCGCGAGGTGGTCCGGGCGATGATGCTGCTACGGGTCCGCTCGCTGGCGCTGGGCCACTCCGGGGTCCGCCCGCTGGTCGCCGAGGCCCTGGTCGACCTGCTCAACCACGAGATCACCCCGTGGGTGCCGGAGCACGGCTCGCTCGGCGCGTCCGGCGACCTGGCGCCGCTGGCGCACTGCGCGCTGGTGCTGCTCGGTGAGGGCTGGGTGCTCGGCCCGGCCGGCGAGCGGATGGACGCCGCCGACGCGCTGAACCGGGTCGGGCTGAAGCCGATCGCGCTGGCCGCCAAGGAGGGACTGGCGCTGATCAACGGCACCGACGGCATGCTGGGCATGCTGCTGCTGGCGATCCACGACGCCCGGCACCTGTTCACCATGGCCGACGTGACCGCCGCCCTGGCCATCGAGGCGATGCTCGGCTCCGAGCGGCCGTTCCTGCCCGAGCTGCACGCCATCCGGCCGCACCCCGGCCAGGCCGCGTCGGCGGCGAACATCCACCGGCTGCTCCAGGACTCGCGGGTGATGGACTCGCACCGCGACGACCTGGCGCACGCGGTGCAGGACGCGTACTCGATGCGCTGCGCCCCGCAGGTGGCCGGCGCCGCGCGGGACACCCTGGACTTCGCCACGACGGTGGCCGCGCGGGAGCTGCTCTCGGTGGTGGACAACCCGGTGGTGCTGCCCGACGGCCGGGTGGAGTCCACCGGCAACTTCCACGGCGCGCCGCTCGGTTTCGCCGCCGACTACCTGGCCATCGCCGCCGCCGAGGTGGGCGCGATCGCCGAGCGCCGGGTCGACCGGCTGCTCGACGTGGCCCGCAACCGGGAGCTGCCGGCGTTCCTCTCCCCCGACGCCGGGGTCAACTCCGGCCTGATGATCGCCCAGTACACGGCCGCCGGGATCGTGGCGGAGAACCGCCGGCTCGCCGCCCCCGCCTCGGTGGATTCGCTGCCCACCAGCGGGATGCAGGAGGACCACGTCTCGATGGGCTGGGCGGCGGCCAAGAAACTGCGCACGGTGCTGGACAACCTGACCAGCCTGCTCGCGGTGGAACTGCTGGCCGCCGTGCGCGGGCTCCAGCTGCGCGCGCCGCTCACCCCGTCGCCCGCCGGCCGGGCCGCCGTCGAGGCGCTGGCCCCGGTCGCCGGCGAGCCCGGCCCGGACGTCTTCCTCGCCCCGGTCATGGAAGCCGCCCGCGCCGTCCTGGCCGGCCCCGACCTCCGCGCCGCCATCGAACGCGAACTCGGCCCCCTCGCCTGACCCGCCCACCTGCCCCCTCCCCACCCCGCTCCCCGACCCGCACTTTCACGGAAAGAGTGGCTATTCGACGCGGAACAGCCACTCTTTCCGTGAAAGTGCCCGCGCCCGTGGGGTGACGCGCGGGAGGGGGTCAGGGGGTGGGTGGGAGGACCTTGGCGGCGAGCTTGGCGAGTTCGCGCAGGGCCTTGCCGCGGTGGCTGATCGCGTCCTTCTCCTCCGGCGTCAGCTCGGCGTTGGTGCGGTCCTGACCGTCGCCGAGGAAGATCGGGTCGTACCCGAATCCGCCGTCGCCGCGCGGCGCGCGCAGCAGCCGGCCGGCCTGGCGGCCGTCGACCAGGTGCTCCTTGCCGCCGGGCAGCGCCAGCGCGACCGTGCAGACGAACGAGGCGGCGCGGTGCTCGTCGGGCAGGTCGGCGATCTGGTCCAGCACCAACTGGAGGTTGGTCCGGTCGTCGCCGTGCCGGCCGGCCCAGCGGGCGCTGAACACGCCCGGCATGCCGTTGAGGGCGTCGACCGCGAGCCCGGAGTCGTCGGCGATGGTGGGCAGGCCGGTGCGGCGGCAGCCCTCCCGGGCCTTGATCAGCGCGTTCTCGCCGAAGGTCAGGCCGGTCTCCGGCAGCTCCGGGTACTCCTCGATGTCGTCCAGCCCGATCAGGGCGATCCGGTGCGCGCCGAGCGCGCCGTCGAGGATCCGCTGCAGCTCGATCAGCTTCTTGCGGTTACGGGTGGCGAGCAGGACCTTGTTCATGATGCGAGTGCCTTCCGCTGTGCGTCGGCCAGTTCCACGCAGCCCAACAGCCCCAGGTCGAGCAGCGAGTCGAGCTGGGTACGGGAGAAGATGCCGGCCTCGCCGGTCCCCTGCACCTCGACGAAGTCGCCCTCGCCGGTGCACACCACGTTCATGTCGACCTCGGCGGCCACGTCCTCGGCGTAGTCGAGGTCCAGCCGGGGCTCGCCGGCGATGATGCCGACGCTGACCGCCGCCACCGACCGGTGCATCACCTTCTCCGGCTTGCCGGCCAGCGCCTTGCGCCCGGCGAGCCAGGTCACCGCGTCGTGCAGCGCCACGTACGCGCCGGTGATCGCCGCCGTCCGGGTGCCGCCGTCGGCCTGGAGCACGTCGCAGTCGAGCACGATCGAGTTCTCGCCCAGCGCCTTGAGGTCGATGGCCGCCCGCAGGCTCCGGCCGATCAGCCGGGAGATCTCGTGGGTACGGCCACCGACCCGACCCTTGACGCTCTCCCGGTCCGAGCGGGTGTTGGTGGCCCGGGGCAGCATCGCGTACTCGGCGGTCACCCAGCCGAGCCCGGAGCCCTTGCGCCAGCGGGGCACCCCCTCGGTGACGCTGGCGGTGCAGAGCACCCGCGTGCCACCGAACTCGACGAGCACGGAGCCCTCCGGATGGGTGCTCCAGCCGCGGGTCAGGGTCACCGGTCGGAGTTGGTCGGGCAGCCGCCCGTCAGGTCGCGCCATGCCTGCACCTTATGCGGTCGAGTGATCGAACCGCCCCGGGGTGTCCTCAGCCCGGCAGCCGCGGCGGCGTGCCGTCCGGTTCCGCCCCGTGCACCCGCAGGAAACCGGCGACCGCGGCGGGCCAGCCGAACTCCTCGGCCCGCGCCCGGGCGGTCGCCCGCCGCGCCGCCTCCGGCCGGTCCAGCAGCCGGACGACCGCGTCGGCCATCGAGGCCGCCGTGCCGTACGTGCGCCGGGCGGACCCGGCTCAGTCGGTCAATCCAGGAGGTGCCCGCTCAGACGTCGTACGCGGCGCCGGCCCGGACCACTTCCAGCGGACCGGCGTACGCGCCGGCGGCGGACTCGACGGTGTGCGACTCGCTGCCCCAGGCCACCACGAGATGGGTCAGCAGCAACCGGCCGACCCCCGCCTTGGTCGCCGCCTCGCCGGCCTCCCGGCCGGTCAGGTGCAGGTCCGGCGGGTTCTCCATGCCGTCGAGGTAGCTCGCCTCGCAGAGGAAGACGTCGGCGTCCTGGGCCAGCCGCAGCAGCGCGTCGCAGGGCGCGGTGTCCGAGGAGTAGCAGAGCACCCGCCCGCCGTGCTCCAGGCGCACCCCGTACGTCTCGACCGGGTGGTTCATCCGGTCGACGGTGACCGTGAACGGGCCGATCGGGAAGGTGCCGGGTTGCAGGCCGTAGAACTGGTAGACGTCCTCGACCGTGCTGTCCTCCTGGTCGTAGACCGCGGCCAGCCGGTCCGGCGCGCCGGACGGGGCGTACACCGGCAGGGGCGGGTACGGCCCGTCGGGGGCGTACCGGCGGACCACCACGTACGAGGCGGCGTCGAGGATGTGGTCGCAGTGCAGGTGGGTCAGGAGGATGGCGTCCGGGGCGTGCAGCCCCGCGTAGCGCTGGAGGGTGGAGAGCGACCCGGAGCCGAAGTCGATCAGGAGCCGGAAGCCGTCCGCCTCGACGAGGTAGGCGGAGCAGGGGGACTCGGGGCCGGGAAAGCTGCCCGCGCAGCCGAGAACGGTCAGTCTCATCCGGTCGCCTTGTCGTTACTCATCGTAGTCGACACGCCGGTGCGAGCCTCGCCGATGATCTCTACCGACGCGTACGCCACGCTGCGCAGCCTACGCGCAGCGACGGCGGGGCAAGAATCATCTACTGGAAGTTGTCATCAACGTGACACCCCCGGGCCGGCCGCTGTGGACCGGCCGGCCCAGGGTCGGGCCTCAGGCCCAGAGCTGACCCTCCAGGGCGTCCTCGGCGTCGGCGAGCGTGCCGCCGTAGGCGCCGGTGGAGAGGTACTTCCAGCCGCCGTCACAGACCACGAAGGCGACGTCGGCGCGGCGGCCGTCCCGCACCGCCTCGTGGGCCACCGCGAGGGCGGCGTGCAGGATCGCGCCGGTGGAGAAGCCGGCGAAGATCCCCTCGACCTCCACCAGCTGCCGGGTCCGCAGCACCGCGTCCCGCGTGCCCACGGAGAAACGCCGGGACAGCACGGTGGCGTCGTAGAGCTCCGGAACGTACCCCTCGTCGATGTTGCGCAGGCCGTAGACCAGCTCGCCGTAGCGCGGCTCCGCCGCGACGACCTGGATGCCGTCGACCTTCTCCCGCAGGTAGCGGCCGGTGCCCATCAGGGTGCCGGTGGTGCCCAGGCCCGCCACGAAGTGGGTGATGGTGGGCAGGTCGTGCAGCAGCTCCGGGCCGGTCGTCTCGTAGTGCGCCCGGGCGTTGGCGTCGTTGCCGTACTGGTAGAGCATCACCCAGTCGGGGTGCTCCGCCGAGATCTGCTTGGCGGTGGCGACGGCCTGGTTCGAGCCGCCGGCGGCCGGCGAGAAGATGATCTCCGCGCCGTACATCCGGAGCAGCTGGACCCGCTCGGTGGAGACGTTCTCCGGCATCACGCAGACCAGCCGGTAGCCGCGGAGCTTGGCCACCATGGCCAGCGAGATGCCGGTGTTGCCGCTGGTCGGTTCGAGGATGGTGTCACCCGGCCGGAGCCGGCCGGACTCCTCGGCCGCGCGGACCATGAACAGGGCCGCCCGGTCCTTGATGCTGCCGGTCGGGTTCCGGTCCTCCAGCTTGGCCCAGAGCCGCACCGGCGGTGCCCCCTCGGGCACCGTCGGCGAGAGCCGGGGCAACCCCACCAGGGGGGTGCCGCCACAGGCGTCGAGCAGGCTGTCGTAGCGAGCCATGACGGCCGCCGGTCAGCGAGCGACGGCCGCGCGCCGCGAGACGGCGTGCGAGGCGATCGCGGCTGCCGCCGCGAAGCCGAACGCGCCACCGGCGACGGCCGGCAGGATGGTCACGCTGTCGCCGTCGGTGAGCTTGGTGTCCAGCGCGCCGAGGAAGCGGACGTCCTCGTCGTTGACGTAGACGTTGACGAAGCGGTGCAGCGCGCCGGCGTCGGTGACCAGCCGGCCCCGCAGGCCGGCGTGCCGGGAGTCCAGGTCGGTGAGCAGGTCGCCCAGGGTGTCCCCGGCGCCCTCGACGACCTTCGCGCCGCCGGTGTAGCTGCGCAGGATGGTGGGGATGCGAACCTCGATGGCCATGGTGGCGTGCTCCTTGATCGGGTGTGCCTCGGTGACGGACGGGAAGTGAACGGCGCTGAAGGTCAGCGGCCGGAACACTCGTAGTCGACCGTCGCCGGGCTCTGCCCGAACATGTAGGACTGGACGGCGTGCGGGTCCACCGCGGCGTCCACGATCCGCACCGGCTCCTCGGTCACCACGCCGTCGACGATCCGGAAGGAGCGGATCTCCTCGCTGTCCGGCTCGCGGGTGGATACCAGCAGGTAGTGGGCTCCGGGCTCGCCGGCGAAGGAGATGTCCGTCCGGGACGGGTACGCCTGCGTCGCGGTGTGCGAGTGGTAGATGACGACCGGTTCCTCGTCGCGGTCGTCCATCTCCCGCCACACCCGCAGCTGCTCCATCGAGTCGAACTCGTAGAACGTCATCGAGCGCGCGGCGTTGTCCATCGGGATGTGCCGGGTGGGGGTGTCGCTGCCGGCGGGACCGGCAACCACGCCGCACGCCTCGTCCGGGTGGTCCCGGCGCGCGTGCGCCACGATCGCCTCGACGATCGACCGGTCGATGCTCAGCACGCCGCCCAGCCTAGCGCCCACCGGCCGCGGACTGCGATGCGGTGACCGTCACACTCAGTCGATCAGGGCGTTGAGCAGGGATTCCTGGAGATATCCCAGGTAGGCGTAGACCGACAGTTGGAACACCCGCGAGGAGGTCGGGTCCTCGGCGACCGCGTCGTCGAGTTCCTCGCCCAGGTCGGTGCCGTCCTTGATCTCCAGCCGGACGCCCATCGCCAGCCGGGCGTCGTTGAGCGCCCGCAGCCACGCCTCGGCCGCCTCGGCGTCCAGCCGCACCTCGCCGCCCGCCTCGTCCGGCAGCGCGGCCAGGATCGCGCCGGCCTGGTCGATCTTGGCGGTCTTGAGGTCGCCCTCGGTGTACCGGCGGAACTCCGCCGTGTTCGCCGGGTCGTCCGGGTACGCGTCGGGGAAGAGCCGCCCGACCACCGGGTCGGAGTGGTCGAACCCGTCGGTGAGCAGCCCGACCACCTCGGAGGCCACCTTGCGCAGCACCCGCACCTCATCGACGGCGAAGGTCGCGACGTAGCGGCCGCCCTGGCGGCGGAACATGCTCACGAGCGGTCCACCGTCGCCCACAGCCCGTAAGCGTGCAGCTGCGACGCGTCGTGCTCCATCCGCTCCCGGGCGCCGCTGGACACCACGGCCCGGCCCTTGTGGTGCACGTCCAGCATCAACTTCTCGGCCTTCTCCCGGCTGTACCCGAACAGCTTCTGGAAGACCCAGGTCACGTACGTCATGAGGTTGACCGGGTCGTCCCAGACGATCGTCACCCAAGGCCGGTCCGAGACCGGCACCTCGTCGGTGTCCGGCGTCTCGACCGGTGCAACCTGTGGAGCCGCCATGCCCCCCATCGTGCCACCGGATTCGGCGAACCGATGAACCGGAACGCCGGGGCGGCCCGGATCACCCTCCCGGGCGGCGCGGACCGGGCGGGGCGGCGACGTGACGACGCCGCGCTCAGGCGAGCAGGATGCCGTGATCGAGGGCATCGGAGAGCACCGCGCCAAGGGAGAGACGGACCGCCTCGAAGCGCCGGGACACCTCGCGGGCCAGCTCCAACTCCACCTCGCGCAGGGCGCGCTGGGCCCAGGACCGGGCCGCCATCGGATCGTTGTTGCCCGGGGTGCGCCAGTGCTGCCAGCACCCGCCGGAGAGCGCCACCGCGACCGGCGGCAGCACCTCGAAGCGGTCCGCACCGGGATGGCCGGCCAGTGCGTCGATCGCGCCGGTGCCGACCAGGTCGCCCACCCCGGCGGTGCTGGTGACCAGGAGCACCCGTTCCAGGTCCCGGCCCTGCGGCTGGTCGGCCAGACCCCACCGCACGGCCGCGGCGATCCGCTGCCGGACCCCCTCGGCCAGCGGCGCGCCGAGGACCCGCGCGGCGGCGTCGTCGATGACCGCGCGCACGGCCTGGTCGCACTGGGCGGTGGCGAGCAGGGACAGCGCCTCCATCTCCCGGTCGAGCAGTTGCGGCAGGGCCGCGCAGCCCACCCCGAAGACGATCTCCTGGACCGCGCGCAGGTGGATGTTGGCCAGTTCCAGCGCGAGGTGCTGGCGGATGCTGCGGGCGCAGGTGCGGGTCTGCCGCTCCAGCCGCTCCGACCAGCCTCCCGCGTCGGCGTCGGGCACGACGGCCACCCGGCCGTGGGCGCCGGGCAGCTCGGGCGGGTGGAGTCTGGCGCGGCGCAGCCCCGCGTCGGCGGCCCTGGCGCCGAGGGCCCGGCGCGGGCCGGGATGCTCG